>NZ_JABXGG010000016.1:0-136871 GCF_022627875.1 Herbaspirillum sp. C7C8 | reverse complement strand
ACCCAAATTCGCGCCTTGCACTTCATCCCAAACGGGACTCGCTCGCACTCACGCCTATTTATGAAATGGGTTCTAGTACAAGAATCAGTCTCAGGCCGTCACCGCCTGCGGTGCCGCCTTGTTGCGGTACAAGATCAGGGTCGCAATCAGCCCGCACACGGCGGCTGCGCTCATCCAGATGCCCGGGGCGGCCTTGTCGCCGGTGGCCTGGATCAGACCCGTCGCAATGGCCGGGGTGAACCCGCCGAAGACGGCGGTGGCCAGGCTGTAGGCCAGCGAGAATCCTGCGGTGCGCACGTCGGCCGGCATCACTTCGGTCAGCGCCACCACCATCGCACCGTTGTAGCTGGCGTACAGGAAGGACAGCCACAGTTCGACCATCAGCATCTTGGCAAAGCTGGCGTCATGGACCAGCCAGTTCACGGCCGGGTAGGCGGTCAGGATGGTCAGGACGGTAAAGGTCACCAGGATGGGGCGACGGCCGATACGATCCGACAGCGCGCCCATGATGGGCAGCCAGATGAAGTTGGACAGACCCACGCACAAGGTCACGATCAGGCTGGACTCGGTGGACAGCATCAGGACCTTCTTGCCGAAGGTCGGGGTGTAGACCGTGATCAGGTAGAACGACACGGTCGTCATCGACACCAGCATCATGCCGGCGATCACCAGCTTCCAGTTCTCGATCATGGAGCGGAAGATCTGGCCGGTGCTGGGGCGGTGCTTGCGGCGCATGAACTCTTCGGTCTCCTGCAGCGAGCGGCGGATCACGAACAGTACCGGCACGATCAGGCAGCCGATGAAGAAGGGAACGCGCCAGCCCCAGTCACCGACCTGGGCCGGCGTGAGCGTGGTCGAGAGCAGGTAGCCGATGCCGGCCGCCACGATGATGGCCACCTGCTGGCTGCCCGACTGCCAGCTCACGTAGAAGCCCTTGTTGCCGGGCGTGGCCATTTCGGCCAGGTAGACCGACACGCCGCCCAGTTCCACGCCGGCCGAGAAGCCTTGCAGCAGGCGGCCGATGAGCACCAGCATGGGGGCCAGCGCGCCGATGGTGGCGTAGGACGGGACAAAGGCGATGAGCATGGTGCCCAGCGCCATCAGGGCCAGGGTCACGATCAGGCCCTGGCGGCGGCCGACACGGTCCACATAGGCGCCCAGGATGATGGCGCCCAGCGGACGCATCAGGAAGCCGGCGCCGAAGGTCATGAAGGTCAGCATCAGCGAGGCAAAATCGTTGCCGCTGGGGAAGAAGGCCCTGGAGATATGCGTCGCGTAAAATCCGAACAGGAAGAAATCGAACATTTCCATGAAATTGCCGCTGGTCACGCGCAGCACCGTGGAAAACTTCGAGGGTGAAGAAGTGGATGTCGTCATGAGATGTGCCTCGTTATCTGTTGGGCGGACCGTGTTGATTCCGGTCTTGCGCCTGTCTCGTACTGCCCTGCGGCAGCCTGTGTCAGGATCTTTTTTAGTGGGAACAGCTATTGCGCCGGGGATTCTATGCCTGAAAGCGGCCCGTAGGACCGGCTTGCTGCACTGCGTATGCAAATATCGGTTTTTTCGATAGCTGGATGAAAGCTTCAGGCGCCATTTCTCTCACAAAACGCCCTGGGCAGGACAAACTGCGCTGCATCAAGGTGATGTCCGCCGGACTATGGTGCAATGCGGCAAAGCGCCATGATCCCGAATCCGGGTCGCACAGTACCTCCATGAAAGGTCCCCATGAAAACCGCCGTCTACAGCGCCCGCCGTTACGACCAGACCCTGCTCTCAAGCGCCAATGCCGCCTGTGGTGCCGGACATGAACTGATCTTCCTGCAGGATCGTCTGGACAGCACGACTGCACAACTGGCCAGTGGCTGCGAGGCCGTGGCGGCCTTCGTCAATGACGACCTGGGGGCCGCCGTGCTGGAGCGGCTGGCCGGGCTGGGCGTGCGTTTCGTCACCACGCGTTCTACCGGCTTCAATCACATCGATACCCAGGCGGCCCGTCGGCTGGGCATCACTGTGGCGCGGGTAGCGGATTACTCGCCGTATTCGGTGGCCGAGTTTGCCGTGGGCCTGCTGCTGGCAGTCAATCGCAAGATCGCGCGTGCCAGCCTGCGTACGCGGGAAGGCAATTTCGAGCTGGAAGGCTTGATGGGCTTCGACCTGCACGGCAAGACCGTGGGGGTGATCGGGACCGGCAAGATCGGCGCGCTGTTCGCCCGCATCATGGCCGGTTTCGGCTGCACCGTGCTGGGCAGCGACCTGCATCACAATCCGGACTTCGAGGCGCCGGGCGGGCGTTACGTGAGCCGCGATGAACTCTTCGCCGCCAGTGACGTGATCTCGCTGCATTGCCCCCTCACCGAATCGACCCGCTACCTGGTCAATGCCGACAGCCTGGCGCTTGCCAAGCCCGGCTGCATCCTGGTCAATACCAGCCGCGGCGCCCTGGTGGATACGGAAGCGGCCATTGCCGCCCTGAAGAGCGGCCGCTTGCGCGGCCTGGCCATCGATGTCTATGAGCAGGAAGCCAGCCTGTTCTTCCAGGACCTGTCCTCGACCATCATTACCGACGACGTCATCCAGCGGCTGGTGTCCTTTCCCAACGTGATCGTCACCGGCCACCAGGCCTTCTTCACCGAAGAAGCCATCGGCCAGATCATGCAGACCACGATCGACAACCTCAGCGGTTTTGCCGCCGGGACCGACCTGGGTGAGCGGCGGGTGGCCTGATCAGGCGCTCGGGTGGTGGGGGTCGAAGAGCGTCCCCAACTGGTCACCGATGCGGGGACGCAAGTACGCGTACACGCGCCGGATGATGTGCTCGGCGTCATCCGCACCATAGGTCTGCGTCAATTGCCGCTGCATGTCGAAATGCAGGTAGAGCAGGCCGCGCAGGCTCTGGAAGGCGGTCGGATGATACTGACCGCATACCTGTTCATTGTTGTCCAGCACCCGGTTGAGCACGCCGGGATCGAACAGGCGCACCTGGCAGATGACGGCGCAGCGGACGATTTCCATGTCCAGCGCTTCCAGTTCCTGGGTCAGTTCATCGGGGGTGTGGCGCTCGGCGCTCAGCTTTTCGCTCATGACTGTCTTTCGGCGGAGGAGGGGGAGCGCCCAGCATAGCATTTGCTGCATCGCGGAAAACATGTCGAAGATCAATCCTGGTGGGATTGGCGTGGGCTGCCCCTGTCAATTCTGCAAATGACTTCACTTGCCGCAGAGGGGGGATACTGTCGCCAGGAGTCCGGCGGGGGCACATGCCGCCCCCGCTCCATTGGCCGCCGGTCTGGCGTGCCAGGGTCATTCCAGCGCTGCCGCCGGTCCGAAAAATTCATATCGGCTCTGCGCCGCCGGGACGCCCAGCGCGCCCAGTGCAGCCTTGATGGCCTTCATGAACGGCTTGGGACCGACGAAGTAGGCATCCACATCGCGCGTGGCCGGCAGCCATTGCTGCAGCAGCGCGGCATCGATGAAGCCGGTGGCATATGGTGCCGGGTCGCCCGCCCGCGCCCGCTCATAGCAGAAATGCGCCCGCAACTGCGGATGCCGCGCTGCCAGCTCTTCCACCTGGCGGCGGAAGGCATGCACGCCGCCGTGGCGCGCCGCGTGGATGAAATGCACCGGACGACCAGTCGGCAGGGCCGCTGTCAGCATGGTCATCATCGGCGTAACGCCCACGCCGCCGCTGATGAGCACCAGTGGCTTGTCACTGGCGCTGAGCGTGAAGTCGCCGGCGGGCGGGAACAGTTCCACCACCGACCCCACATGGATCTGGTCATGCAGCTGGCGCGAGACCTTGCCTTCGGGTTCGCGCTTGACGCTGATCCGGTACTGCAGCGGCTGGCCGTGCTGACGCAGCGGTGCCGACAGTGAATACTGGCGTCGCTGCTCCAGTCCGTCGACCACCATGCGCAGGCCGATGTACTGGCCCGGCTCGAAGTCCATCAGCGCACCACCATCCTGCGGCACGAAGTAGAAGGAGGTGATCTCCTCGCTCTCGGCCACCTTGCGCGTGACGACGAAATTGCGCGCCCCGCGCCAGCCACCGGGTGCGGCCGCCTTGGCATCGTATTGCTGGCGTTCTGCGCCGATCAGAATGTCGGCCAGCTGGCCATAGGCGGCGGCCCAGGCGTCGATGACCGCATCGGTGGCGATCTCCGCACCCAGCACTTCGCGGATGGCGCGCAGCAGGCAGTCGCCCACCATCGGGTAGTGCTCCGGCAGCACCTGCACGGCCACATGCTTGTTGATGATCTGCGCGGCCAGTGGGCCCAGTTCCTCCAGGCGGTCGATGTGGCGGGCGTACATCAGCACGCCGTTGGCCAGCGCCCGCGGCTGGTCGCCGCTGGCCTGGTGCGCACGGTTGAATAGCGGGTGGACCTGCGGATAGTCGCGCATGAGCATCTTGTAGAAATGCGTGGTCAGCGCCTCGCCCCCCGATTCGAGCAGGGGAACGGTGGATTTGACGATGGCGAGTTGGGCATCGGTAAGCATGCTGAACCTTTCAGGTGAGTGGGGAAGGGGCCGGAATAGCCGGTTCACTCTCCTTGTTACAAGACGCGTGCCACCGCATGAATCCAATGAAATCAATGACTTGCTGATTGATGAGGTAGTAATGACCTGTGTCATAATGACTTTTTATTCTTTCGCTGGTAGTCGATATGACCTCAAAAGTGCTGCTGGACGCCTTGTTGCCCCTGGTGGCCGACCTCTCGCGCCAGATCGATGATCGTGAGCGCTATCGCCGCCTGCTGCAGACCTTGCGCACGCTCTTTCCCTGCGATGCGGCTGCGCTGCTGCGGCTGGAGGGTGAGATGCTGGTGCCGCTGGCCATCGACGGACTGGCCAGTGACACGCTGGGACGACGTTTCCGCATTGCCGACCATCCGCGCTTCGGCGTCCTGCTGGCCAATGCCGCGCCGACACGCTTTCCTGCCGATTCGACTCTGCCGGACCCTTACGATGGCCTGGTCGACGGCTTGAACGATGCCCATTCGGGCGCGCTGGAAGTGCATGACTGCATGGGGTGCGCGCTGTCCGTCAATGGTCGCCCCTGGGGCCTGGTCACGCTCGATGCGCTGGGGGCGGGCCGTTTCGACCAGGTGGACATGGCCTCGCTGCAAGCCTTTGCGGCACTGGCGGCGGCGACAGTCAACGTGGCCGAACGCATCGACGATCTGGCGCAAGCCGGGGAACAGGCACGCCAGCGCGCCGAAGCCTACCGGCTGGGGCTGGAGGAGAGCCAGGGCAAGCGCGAACTGATCGGACAGAGTCCCGCCCGGAAGCAACTGCTGGAGGAGATCCGCATGGCCGCGCCCAGCGACATGACCGTGCTGGTCAGCGGCGAGACCGGCACCGGCAAGGAGCTGGTGGCGCACGCCCTGCATGCCGCTTCGCCGCGCGCCCACAAGCCCATGATCAGCCTGAACTGTGCCGCCTTGCCCGACACCCTGGTGGAGAGCGAATTGTTCGGCCACGTGCGCGGCGCCTTTTCCGGCGCGGTGGCGGATCGACGGGGCAAGTTCGAGATGGCCGATGGCGGCACCTTGTTCCTGGATGAAGTCGGGGAACTGCCGCTGTCGGTGCAGGCCAAGCTGTTGCGGGTGCTGCAGAGCGGGCAGTTGCAGCGGGTGGGCTCGGACCGCGAACACCGCGTGGACGTTCGGTTGATCGCGGCCACCAATCGCGATCTGTCCGAGGAGGTCAAACGCGGCCATTTCCGGGCTGATTTCTATCATCGTCTTTCGGTCTTCCCGATTCGCGTACCGCCCTTGCGCGAGCGCGGACGTGACGTGCTGCTGCTGGCGGGCTATTTCCTGGAACAGAACCGGGCGCGCCTGGGCCTGGCCAGCCTGCGCCTGTCCGCCGACGCCCAGCGCGCCTTGCTGGAGTACCCCTGGCCCGGCAACATCCGCGAACTGGAGCACCTGATCGGCCGCAGCGCCCTGCGCGCCCTGGCCGCGCAGGCGCGGCGGCCGAACATCCTCACGCTGGAGGCGACCTCGCTCGAACTGGATCAGGCACGCACGGCAGCGCCGCCGCAGCAAAGTGCGCCGGAGCCGGATGATCCGGGTCCGGCGCCGAACCTGCGGTCCGCGGTGGAGCGCTTCGAGCGCAAGCTGGTGGCCGACAGCCTGCAGCGCCATGGCGGCAACCTGGCCGCCAGCGCGCGCGAACTGGGCCTGGACCGGGCCAACCTGAACCGCCTGGCCAGGCGCCTCGGCCTGCGCTAGCCGTAGGACGGTGGTTTAGGGGCGATATGAAGAAAAAGAAAAGAAAACGGCCGGAATCCTTCAGGGCCGGGACCCTTCCTGATTCCGGCCGCAACGGCCATGAAGCTTCGTGTCAAAAACCGCGAAGCCCGGGACGACATCAGAGCTGTTGGTGCTCCACGTCCAGTTCTGCCAGCTGGCCGCGAATACGGATGGCCGTCAGGTTGCGGGCCGCTGCGGCATCGTCGTTGACGTGCTGCAGGTCTTCGGGCGGGGCGCTGACGACCTTCACGGGTACGCTTGCAGGGTCGGTGCCGGTAATGCCGGGGTTGAGTTGCGACATGATGATCTCCAAGGGATGAAAATCTCGTGCAGGCCCGCCGGTGGCAATGCAGGGCGGGCGGGACTGCCCTACGCGATATCAGGGATATGAACGTTTTGGCAATCCGAATGATGCAATATTAGCCGTTTTGGTTGCGCTGCAACAGGTAGTGAGCGGCTTAAATTTTTGTAGGAAGACGCGCAATGTTGATGCCTGGCAATCCTCCTGGGCCGACGCCTGAGTCCGGGGCCGGGCGGTCGCTGCCAAGGATGAGGGATACAGGGGCGCAATGACGACGGGCTGCACATAGCGAGGTTCAATTTGCGCCTCCGTCCCCGGCTCACTAACATGAAGCTTCCTTGCACCTGACGTAAGCAATGAGGGTTCGGGACGCACTTTCTGCTTGCCGTCTTGGTGGCGCTCGCTGCGAAACGATTTAAATTATTTAAAGTATTTAAATGGTTTAAATCGTTTAAATAGTTTGGATGGTATGGATGGTTTGGATGCTTCAAAGCGTTCATGCCGCCCGAATCATTGCGCCGTTTCATCAGCTCATCTGGCAACGCAGTGCCAATGCAGCGTTGCCAGCTCTTCCGTGATCGACCACCGCAAGCCGCCAGCAAGATACCGGCGCAGCGCGTCAACGCAGGCGCGCATGAGGGATTTTTCGCCGCGCTGCAACAGTAGGATTCATCCTACGCCATCTCAGGCCGCTGTCCGATAGTGAGCGGATCTGCCGATCCGTATAACGTCAATCATCGGCGCTCAACAGACTGTCCAGTCCAACATCAACAAGAAGGACATGTTTTCGTCCCGGCCACCGGATCAAGCCACGGCCGGGACGACAAACCATGCGATGCGACGAGCCAAGGATGCTTTCCATCTCAGGTGCTTTCACACATTAGGGGTCCATCTTGCAAGCTCGAGTTCTGTTAGTCAGCTCAGAGGCCGTACCGCTCGTCAAGACCGGTGGCCTGGCCGACGTGATGACGGCGCTGGCCGTATCGCTGCGCAAAGTCGGTATCGATGCCAGCATCCTCATGCCCGCCTATCCGGAGGCGGTGCGCAACCTTGGCGACACGGTACAGATCGGTTTGAAGCACGGTCTGCCCGGTGGCGCCGGCCGCCTCTTGCGCGGCACCGTCCCCGGCACCGAGGTGCCGGCGCTGTTGCTGGATACGGCGCGTTTTCGCCAGCGTGGCGCCAATCCCTACGTCGATAGTGATGGCGTCGAGTTCAGCGACAACGCCCTGTGCTTCGCCGATCTGTCGCATGCGGCCGTGGCCATCTGCGCCGGCGAAACCAGTCTGCCGGTGCCGCACGTGGTGCATGCCAACGACTGGCATGCCGGTCTGATTCCCTGCCTGCTCAAGCTGCGCGGGCTGGATCACATCGGCACCATGCTGACCATCCACAATCTCGCCTTCCAGGGCAATTTTGCGCTGGAATCGGCCGAGCAGATCGGCATCCCCCAGCATCTCCTGACCGGCGACGGCGTCGAATACTGGGGCAAGCTGTCCTTCCTCAAGGCCGGCATCCGCTTCTCGGACTGCGTCTCCACCGTCAGCAAGAACTACGCCGAAGAGATCATGACCCCGCGCTTCGGCTGCGGCATGGACGGCATCCTGTCCTTCCGCAAGCTGGACCTGCGCGCCATCCCCAATGCCATCGATGCCGCGCTGTGGAATCCCGCTGATGATCCGCTCATTGCCCGCAACTTCAGCATCGGCAACATGAAGGGCAAGGCCGCCTGCAAGCGCGACCTGCAAAAGCTCTTCGGCCTGCCGGTTGATCCCTTCGCCCCGGTGATGGGTCTGGGCTCGCGGATCTCGCACCAGAAGATGGCCGATGTGGTGATCGAGGCACTGCCCGGCATCATGGCGCGCCATCCGCGCCTGCAGGTGGTGATCCTGGGGTGTGGCGACCATGATTACGAAGCGGCCTTCCTCGATCTGGCCGAGCACTATCGCGGTCGCATCGCCGTGCATATCGGCTATGACGAGCGTCGTGCCCACGCCCTGCACGCCGGCAGCGACATGCTGCTGCACCCGACCCGTTTCGAGCCTTTCGGCCTCACGCCCCTGTATGCGATGCGTTACGGCGCCATCCCCATCGGCTCGCGTGTGGGCGGGCTGGTCGATACCGTCCGCGATGCCGACCTCGACCCGCAGCGCGCCACCGGCGTGCTCTTCGAAGGCGAGACCGCAGCCGACATGCAGCATGCCGTGGCACGTGCCTTCGCCCTCTACGGTGACACGGAGCGCTGGCAGAGCGTGCAGCGCAATGCCATGAGCATCGACTGCGACTGGGCCGGACCGACCCGCGCCTATCTCGATGCCTATGCCCACGTGGCCGACATGGCGGTGCGTCCGCTGTTCGCTCCACGTCCGCTGGCCGTCGAACGGCCCGCCGCACAGGCCCATGCTCAGCATGAGCGCGCGGTCAGCCCGGCTGCCGCCATCGCTGCGGCACTGGCGGGGGCGGTGGGCGTACCGGTGTCAGTGGCCGCTGCCTGAGCGACGCTTGCGGGGCCCGCTGAGCTCTGGGCCCTGGCGACATTCCGATCTGATCCTCACTCGGTCCACGTGGGCCGGGCAGGGGAAGCGTTTGCCGGCGCGCCGCTCCAACGCGCCGGTTTTTGATTTCGCTTTTTTGCGTTATTTCGATCAACCCGATAACAACAACAGGAGTGTGCATGTCCGGCATGTCTGTCACGGCGTACAGGGCTTCCACGGAGTCCATGGAAGATGTTTCCGACGCCAGCTCGGCGCAACCGTCTTCGCCCTCTCATTGCACCGGTTTTCCGGAGCAAACTGCCTTGTCCCTTTCCTTTGAAGAACAGGGCCTGCTTCAGGCCCTGCTGGCAGGGCGTCTGGCGCAGCCCTTCAGCCTGCTGGGCCCGCGCTATGGGCGCCAGCCCGGCGGCGTGTCGTCCCTTCGCGCCTTCCACCCCGGTGCCGCCGCAGTGCGGGTGCGCTGCCGCCACAGTGGCGTGTTGCTGGGCGAGTTGCAGCAATTCCGGCTGCACGGGCAAGCCAGCGGTTTCTTCAGCGGCGTGGTCACCGGGCTGGACCAGCGGCGCCATGCAGTGCCTTATACGCTGGAGGTAGACTGGCCGATCCCCGACGGCAGCCGCAGCGTGCAAGCGACCGAGGATCCTTATGCCTTCGGCCTGCTGCTCGGTGAGCTCGACCTGCACCTGCTGCAGGAGGGGCGGCATCGTCAGCTGGCCGATTGCCTGGGTGCGCGCCCGATGGAGATCGATGGCGTACCCGGTACCCGCTTTGCGGTATGGGCCCCCAATGCCGAGCGCGTCTCGGTGGTGGGCGACTTCAACCAGTGGGATGGCCGCCGCCACGTCATGCGCCTGCGCCACGAGCCGGGCGTGTGGGAGCTGTTCATCCCGCGCATCGGTCCCGGCGACGTCTACAAGTACGAGATCGTCGGGCGCGACGGCGTGTTGCTGCCGCTCAAGGCCGATCCGGTGGCGCGCGCGACCGAAGCCCCGCCGGCCACTGCCTCGGTGGTGGCCGACGCTCGTCCTTATCTCTGGCAGGATCAGCAGTGGATGGCCGAGCGTGCACAGCGCCAGTCGCGCTCGGCGCCGATGTCCATCTACGAGCTCCATCCCGCTTCCTGGCGCCGCGTGCCGGAACAGGCCCATCGCAACCTGAGCTGGGATGAGCTGGCCGATCAGCTGATCCCCTATGTGCTGGAGATGGGCTTTACCCATATCGAACTCATGCCGGTGATGGAGCATCCCTTCGGCGGCTCCTGGGGCTACCAACCCATCAGCATGTTTGCGCCCAGCGCGCGCTTCGGCAAACCGGAGCGCTTCGCCGCCTTCGTCGACCGTTGCCACCAGGCCGGCATCGGCGTGCTGCTGGACTGGGTGCCGGCGCATTTCCCGAGTGACCAGCACGGGCTGGCGCAATTCGACGGCACCGCGCTCTACGAGCACGCCGATCCGCGCGAGGGCTTCCACCAGGATTGGAACACGCTGATCTTCAATCTCGGCCGCAATGAAGTGCGCGGCTTCCTGATCGCCAGCGCCCTGGAGTGGATTGAGCATTTCCACGTCGACGGTCTGCGCGTGGATGCGGTGGCCTCAATGCTCTATCGCGATTACAGCCGCAAGTCCGGCCAGTGGGTGCCCAACGTTCACGGTGGTCGCGAGAACCTGGAGGCCGTGGCCTTCCTGCGCGAGCTCAATACCGTGGTGGCGCAGCGCTGCCCCGGTGTGCTGATGATCGCCGAAGAATCCACCTCCTGGCCCGGCGTGACCGCCGAGGTCAAGGACCAGGCCGATCATCACGGCCTGGGCTTCAGCTACAAGTGGAACATGGGCTGGATGAACGACACCCTGCGCTACATGGAACATGACCCGCTGTTCCGGCGTTATCACCATCACGACATGACATTCGGTCTGCTGTATGGATTCTCCGAAAACTTCATCTTGCCGATATCGCACGATGAGGTGGTCCACGGCAAGCGCGCGCTGTTGAACAAGATGCCGGGCGACGAATGGCGCCGCTTTGCCAACGTGCGCGCCTATTTCGGCTTCATGTGGAGCCATCCCGGCAAGAAGCTGCTGTTCATGGGCAGCGAGTTCGGCCAGCCCGACGAGTTCGACCATGACAAGTCGCCCTACTGGCATCTGCTGGATGAACACGGCGGCCATCCTGCCGGGCACCGCCAGTTGCGCCAGCTGGTCAGCGATCTCAATCATCTCTATCGCAGCGAACCGGCCCTGCACCAGCGCGACTGTCGCGCCGACGGCTTCTCGTGGGCGGTGGGCGACGACAGCGTCAACAGCGTGCTGGCGTATTTCCGCTATGCCGATGAAGGTCCGCCGGTGCTCATCGTGGTCAATCTGACGCCGGTGCCGCGCACCCGCTACCGCATCGGCGTGCCGCCCGCTGCACCCGGCCGCAACGGGGTCTGGCGCGAAGTGCTCAACACCGATGCCGCCGTCTATGGCGGCAGCAACAGCGGCAACCTGGGCCAGGTGCAAGTGCAGGACGTCGGCTGGCATGGCCACCCGACTTCCATCGAGCTGAACCTGCCTCCGCTGTCCACCCTGATCCTGCGCAGAGAGTCCTGATAATGAGCGTCGCCTTTCCTGATCGCCTGATGCCAGGCCTGCCTTACCCCCTGGGCGCCAGCTCCGATGGCCTGGGGGTCAACTTCGCGGTGTTCTCGGCCAACGCCACCCGCATGGACCTGTGCCTGTTCGACCCGTCCGGCAAGCGCGAATTGAAGCGCATCACCCTGCCCGAATGCACCGATGAAGTGTGGCACGGCTATCTGCCCGGTGCCGCCCCCGGACTGGTCTATGGCTTGCGTGCCCACGGTCCCTACGAGCCCAACAAGGGCCATCGTTTCAACCCCAACAAGCTGCTGCTGGATCCCTATGCCAGGCGCCTGGTCGGCCAGGTGCGCTGGACCGATGCGCTCTATGGCTACCGCCTGCACTCGGCGCGCGCCGATCTGTCCTTTGATCGCCGCGACAGCGCCGCCGCCATGCCCAAGGCCATGGTCACCGATGATGCCTTCGTGTGGGAACATGATCGTCTGCCGCAAGTGCCCTGGAACAAGACCGTGATCTACGAAGCCCACGTCAAGGGGATTTCCAGGATGCGCGAGGATCTGCTGCCGCATGAGCGCGGCACCTTCGCCGCCTTGTCCGATCCGGCCTTCATCGACCACCTGCTGCGCCTGGGCGTGACCACGCTGGAACTCATGCCGGTGCATGCCTTCCTGCAGGACAGCTTCCTGATCGAACGCGGTCTCTCCAATTACTGGGGCTACAGTACGCTGGCCTATTTCGCGCCGGAGCCGTCCTACCTCTCCATGGGCGACCCCAATGAACTGCGCATGGCAGTGCGCCGCCTGCACAGCGCCGGTATCGAGGTGATCCTCGACGTGGTCTACAACCACAGCAGCTGCGGCAGCGAACTGGGGCCCACACTGTCCTTCCGTGGCCTGGACAATGCCAGCTACTTCCGCCTGCTGCCGGGCCAGGAGCGTTACCACATCAACGATACCGGCTGTGGCAACACGCTGAACCTGTCGCACCCGCGCGTGTTGCAGATGGTCATGGATTCGCTGCGCTACTGGGCGCAGTCCTTCCATATCGATGGCTTCCGTTTCGACCTGGGTTCCACACTGGGGCGCGAGGCGCACGGTTTCGACCCGGGTTCGGGTTTCTTCGATGCCTTGTTGCAGGACCCGGTGCTGTCGAAGCTCAAGCTCATCTCCGAACCCTGGGACATCGGTCCCGGTGGCTACCAGCTCGGCAAGCACCCGGCCCGTTTCGGCGAATGGAACGACAAGTTCCGCGACGACATGCGCAAGTTCTGGAAGGGCGACGAAGCCATGCGCGGTGGTTTCGCCCAACGCATGCTGGGTTCGGCTGAACTGTTCGAACACAACCGCCGCAAGCCCTGGGCCAGCGTCAACTTCATCGCCTCGCATGACGGGTTCACCCTGCGTGACCTGGTCAGCTACAACGGCAAGCATAACGAGGCCAATGGCGAGAACAACAACGACGGCCACAACGACAACGCCAGCTACAACTGGGGTGCCGAAGGCGCTACCGATGATCCCGCCATCCAGGCCACACGCGCCTGTGTGCAGCGTTCCATGCTGGCCTCCACGCTGCTGGCGCAAGGCACCCCCATGCTGCTGGCCGGTGACGAATTCCATCGCAGCCAGGGCGGCAACAACAACGCCTACTGCCAGGACAACGAGATCTCCTGGATCGACTGGGAACAGGCCCGCTCACCCGAGGGCGCGGCGCTGACCGCCTTCGTCGGCCGGGTGACCGCCATCCGGCGCGACTTCGAGGTGCTGCGCGCCAGCGACTTCCTGCACGGCAAGCAGACCGTGGCCGATGGTCTGCCGGATGTGGCGTGGTTCGACGAGGCGGCGCAACCGGTCTCCAGCGAGGACTGGAACAATCCGGTGGCGCGCGCCATCACCCTGCAACTGGCGGGCAAGCGCGTGGAACCGCACAAGCAGCTGAGTTCGCGTCTGCATGACGCGGCCGGCACCGGTGCGGCCGGAGCAGGCGAGGCACAGGACGTGGAGCCGGATGTGCTGATGATTTTCGTCAATGCCGGGCACGAGCCGATCGAATTCCACTTCCCGCGCACCCAAGGCGAGTACTTCCTCCTGCTCGACAGTGCCCGGCCGACCGGCATGCCGGAAGGAGAGGGCGCCCGGCTCAAGACGGCGGGCAGTGCGAGCGTGCAGGTGCAGGCCCATACCCTGCAGGTCTTTGCCAACCGGCCCTTGCACCTGTCATCGGCCATCTATCCACTGGCGGCCAATGAGTGGATCAAACGCAATGAATGGGGAGAACGCGCATGAGTGCCCGCTTTTCCGTGAGGCTGCCGTTTGGCGCCCAGGTCACTGGCCCCGGCCAGGTTCGTTTCCGCGTCTGGGCACCGGGTGCCGAGGCGGTCGCCGTGGAGATCATCGGACGGGGCCGTGTGCCGATGAGGACGGAAGATCCAGCCGCCCCGGCGTGGTATGTGCTGGAGACCGAATGCGATCCGGGCACCCTGTATCGCTACGTGTTCCAGACCCGCGAGCAGGGTGAGGTGGTGGCACCGGACCCGGCTTCACGCGGGCAGGCCGGAGATGTCTTCGATCCCAGCGTGGTGGTGGATGCGCAAGCCTTCCTCTGGCAGCATCCGAACTGGCAGGGCCGTCCGTGGGAAGAGACCGTGCTCTACGAACTGCATCCGGGCGCGCTGGGCGGCTTTGCCGGTATCCAGCAACGCCTGGCCGAACTGGCCGAGCTGGGCATCACGGCCATCGAACTGATGCCGGTGGCGGAATTCCCCGGTGCCCACAACTGGGGCTACGACGGTGTGCTGCCTTTCGCACCGGATGCCAGCTATGGCACCCCGGAACAGCTCAAGGCCCTGATCGATACCGCCCACGGGCTGGGCATGATGGTGTTCCTCGATGTGGTCTACAACCACTTCGGTCCGGATGGCAATTACCTGCACAGCTATGCCCCGGAATTCTTCCGCCATGACATGAATACGCTGTGGGGCGCGACCATCGATTTCCGCCGCCCCGAGGTGGCCGATTTCTTCACCCGGAACGCGCTCTACTGGCTCCAGGAATACCGTTTCGACGGTCTGCGCCTGGATGCCGTGCATGCCATCTGCGAACCGGACTGGCTGGTGAACCTGGGCCAGCGCATCCGCGCCGAAATCGGCAGCGAGCGTCACGTGCATCTGGTGCTGGAGCACGATGGCAATGCCGCCCACCTGCTGGGCCATACCGCCGCCGTGCAAGTCGAGGCGGACCTGGCCGAGATCGGGCAGGTGCGCGAGCGTTCCACTCATGTCTACGATGCGCAGTGGAATGACGATGCGCACCACGTCCTGCACGTGCTGCTCACCGGTGAAGACAGTGGCTACTACGCCGCCTACGCCGAGTCGCCTGCCGAGAAACTGGCGCGCTGTCTGCAACAGGGTTTTGTCTACCAGGGCGAGGTCTCGCCCTATTCGGGGGAGCCGCGCGGCGAACCCAGTGCGGACCTGCCGCCGACGGCCTTTGTCAATTTCCTGCAGAACCACGACCAGATCGGCAACCGCGCCTTTGGTGAGCGACTCACCGTGCTGGCCCATCCGCTGGCGCTGCACGCCGCGCAGGCGCTGATCCTGCTGGCACCGCAGGTGCCGATGCTGTTCATGGGCGAGGAATTCTGCGCGGTGCAACCCTTCCTGTATTTCACCAGCCACCGCGATGAAGAGCTGGTGAGGGCCGTGCGTGAAGGGCGCCGACGCGAGTTCGCCCGCTTCCCGCAATTCGCCGATCTCGCATTGCTGGAGCAGATTCCGGACCCCAACAGTTTTGCCACCTTCGTCTCTTCCATCCCGGAGCCGGGCCCGGCGCCCGGTTCGGCGGCCTGTCTGCGTCGTGTGGCCGAACTGCTGCACATCCGCAAGCTGCATATTGCCCCCTATCTGCGCGGCGCCAGGGCGCTGGAGGCCCGCGCCATCGGTCCGAAGGCGGTCCATGCCCGCTGGCAGCTGGCCAATGGCAGCGTCCTCAACATCACCGTCAATCTCGATGAAGCCGCGCTGCCACAGGCCCTGGACCAGTTGAGCCAGCCGGCTGGCGCCGATGTGCTCTTCGACAGTGGCGGCGCACTGGCGGCGCTGGCCGCTGGCAGCTTCCCCGGGCATGCCATCCTGGCACTGCGAGAGCCGCCGGGTGCTGCCACCGCACCCGGGAGCACAGCATGAACGCCGCCCTGCGCCAGCATACCGACGAGCTCGTGGCACCGACCGCGGCTGCGCCCTTGTACAAGCAGACCACGCTTGAAAACGATTTATATCGTTTGGCTGAGCGTGCCGGCATCGCGATCCACTGGATCGATGCCTATGACCAGCCGCAGGTCGTCGCCGACGAGGCCTTGCAGGCCATCCTGGAAGCGCTGGGCCTGCCCTGCGCCACGCCCGGGGATTGCCATGACAGCCTGGCGCTGCTGGACCGCGAGCACGCCGTCGGTTACCTGCCGCCCTTGCTCACGGGCGTGCAGCACCAGCCTGTCCCGCTGCCTGCGCATTCGCGCCTGCACGGACTGTCCTGTCGCGTCGAGCTGGACAACGGCGCGCGCCTGACCTTGCTGATTTCGTCCGATCTGAACGCGCCGCCGACCCTGCCGCCCATCCACGTGCCCGGCTATCACCGGCTGCTGGTGGCGGGGCATATCCTGACCCTGGCCATCGCACCACCGCGCTGCTACAGCATTGCCGACGCGCTGGCAGAGCAGGGCCGCGAGCGCGGCTGGGCGCTGGCCGCGCAAGTCTATGCCTTGCGCACCGACAGTCTCAAGCCGGCGCGCAAGGTCTATGGTGATGGCGGTATCGGCCACTTCGGCGCGCTGGCGGCACTGGCGCCGATGGCCGCGCAATACGGGGCCGTTGCGCTGGCGATGTCGCCGCTGCATGCGATGTTTGCTGCCGACCCCGGCCGCAGCAGTCCGTATTCGCCCTCCAGCCGCTTGTTTCTCAATCCTTTCCTGATCGATCCGGCTGGCATCCTCGGTGCCGACGCCCAGGCTCAGGTGCTGGCCGAAGGCGGGTCGGAAATGATTTCCGCCCACGAGCGCCTGCAACAAGCCACGCTGATCGACTGGGCGCGCGCCGGTGCCCATCGCATGACCTTGCTGCGTCGCCTGTATGCCCTGTTTCGTACCGAACATGCGGACGATGTGAAGCAACAGGCGGCCTTTGCCGCCTTCCAGCTCGAAGGCGGCGCTGCATTGCGCGCCCACGCCTTGTTTGAAGCCTACAGCCATCATCTGAGCAGCCAGGGCATGCCCGGCTGCTGCGACTGGCGAGCGTGGGGCGAGGCTGGCCGCCATCCTGATACGCCGGAAATGCAGGACTTTGCGGCCGGGCATGCCGGCGAGATTGATTTCCACCTGTTCCTGCAATGGCAGGCCGCGCGCCAGTTGGCACAGGCCCAGGAGAGCGCGCGCCAGGCCGGCATGGCCATCGGTCTGATCGCCGACCTGGCCGTCGGGGCCGACAACGGCGGCAGCCAGGCCTGGAGCCATCAGGACGAGATCGCAGCGGGACTGACCGTGGGTGCCCCGCCGGATCGTCTGGCCCCGCAAGGGCAGAACTGGGGGCTGGGCGCTTTCTCGCCGCTGGCCCTGCGCCGGTCCGGCTACCGCGCCTACCTGTCCATGCTGCGCGCCACGTTTGCGCAGGGCGGGGGAGTGCGCATCGACCATGTGCTGGGCCTGAACCGCTTGTGGCTGGTGCCGCAGGGTTGCCATGCCGATGCGGGGGCCTATGTATCTTTCCCGCAGCAGGACATGTTGCGCCTGATTGCGCTGGAGTCGTGGCGTCATCGCACCGTGGTCATCGGCGAGGACCTCGGCACGGTGCCGCCCGGTTTCGATACCGTGCTCGATGAGGCCGGCGTGTCCGGTATCCGTGTGCTCTGGTTCCAGCGCGACCAGCAGGCTTTCCTCCCGCCATCGGCCTGGTCGCCCCAGGCCATTGCGGTGACGACGACGCATGATCTGCCGACCGTGGCCGGTTGGTGGTCTGCTGCCGATCTGCTCTGGCGCGATCACCTGGGCCAGCTCGAGCAGGGCTTGCCGGCTGCCCGCCAGCAGCGCTACCACGAGCGCAGCCAGCTCTGGCAGGCCCTGGTGCAGCAGGGCCTGGCCAGCGGGCCGCCGCCGGAAGTGGCGTGCACCGCGTCCGCAGGCGATGCCGGGTCCGGCTTGCCGGATGTGCCGCAGGAGTGCGCCATCGCCGTCGATGCGGCACTGGAATATGTGGCAGCCACCCCGGCGCCGCTGGCCGTGGTGCCGGTGGAAGACATCCTCGGCCTGAGCCAGCAACCCAACCTGCCCGGCATGACCGAGCCCCACCCCAACTGGCGTCGTCGCCTGCCCGAGGACATGCCGCAGCTGTTTTGCGCCTATGCCGCCAGGGCCAGGCTGGAGCGCCTGCGCCGTGTGCGCGGTAGTATCGCCAAGGAGATCTGATGGCAGCCCCTTCCTTATCGCCGGACCGCGCCGCGCGCCGCAGCATCCCGCGCGCCACGGCACGGCTGCAGTTGCACCGCGATTTCCGCTTCGAGCATGCCGCCCGGACGGTGGACTATTACCACCGCCTGGGCATCAGCCACCTCTACCTCTCGCCCATTCTGGTGGCGCGCCCCGGTTCGACCCACGGCTACGACGTGGTCGACCCCACCCGCATCAATCCCGAACTGGGCGGCCAGGCCGGACTGCTGCAACTGCACCAGCGCCTGCGCGCGCAGGGAATGGGGCTGGTGGTCGACATCGTGCCCAACCACATGGCGGTGGGTCATCACAATGCCTGGTGGCAGGACGTCCTGCGCTGGGGCCGCCACAGTCGCCACGCCGAATGGTTCGATATCCAATGGGACAGCCCCGACCCGGCACTCGATGGCAAGGTATTGCTGCCTTTCCTCGGCCAGCCCTATGCCGAAGCGCTGGAAGCGGGCGAACTGATCCTGCGTCTGGACGCCGATCAGGGCCAATTGCAGGTGGCACACCATGAGCACATTTTCCCGCTCGCGCCGACTGACCATGCCGTCGTGCTGGAGACGGCCGGCAGTACGCGCCTGGGCGAGGTGATCGCGGCCTTCGCCGCCATCGATCCCGCGCATCCGGACAAGGATGGCCATGCCGCAGCCGCCCGCGAGCAATTGCGCCAGCTGGCCGCCGACCCCGAGGTCATGGCCGACATCGATGCCGCGCTCGGCGCTTTTTCGGCGGGCCAGCCGCATGGCCGCAGTGCCCTGCATCAGCTGCTGGAGCGCCAGCACTATCGTCTGGCCTGCTGGCGCAATGCCGCCGACGAGATCAACTGGCGCCGCTTCTTCGAAGTGAGCGAACTGGCGGGCATGCGGGTGGAGCGCGAAGACGTCTTCGAGGCCATGCACGCCGAGATCTTCCGTCTCTACGCCGAGGGCATCATCGATGGCCTGCGACTGGACCATATCGACGGCCTCACCGACCCGGGTCGCTATTGCCTGAAGTTGCGCCAGCGTCTGCGCGCGCTGCGGCCCGACCACGAGCCGTATCTGATCGCCGAGAAGATCCTGGCGGGAGACGAGACCCTGCCAGCGGGCTGGCAACTCGACGGCACCACTGGCTATGAATTCATGGAGCAGTGCGCTGCCGTCCTCCATGATGGCGAAGGCGAGCCGATACTCGACGAACTCTGGCGCGACATCGTCGGCGACATACCGACCACCGCCGATCAACTGCAAAGTCACGGACCGGGCGAGCTGTGCCATTTCCCGAGTATGGTGCAGGAGGCGCGGCGCAGCTTCCTGGCACGCAACTTTGCCGCAGAATTCAATGCGCTCACGCTGTGCCTGCACCAGCTTGCCCGCAGCGCCACGCAGACTCGCGACCTGACGCTCATGTCCATCCGCCGGGCGGTGGCCGAGCTGCTGGTGCATTTTCCGGTGTACCGCACCTATGCCAACGAGCAGGGCATGCCGGCGCAGCAGCGCGAACTGCTGGCCAGTACGGCTCAGAAGGCCGCCACGACCCTGCATGCAGCCGATCATGCCACGTTGCACGTGGTGGAAGGCTGGCTGGGCGGTGACCTCCTGCTTGACAGCCGCCATGCCCATCGTCGCGCCTTGCAGCTGCGCGCCATCGCCCGCTTCCAGCAACTGACTCCGCCGCTGACGGCCAAGTCGATGGAGGACACGGCCTTCTATCGCTATGGCCGTTTGCTCTCGCGCAACGAAGTAGGGGCCGAACCGGCCCGTCTGGCCATGTCGGTCTCGCACTTTCATCAGCTGGCGGCACGACGCGCCCGGCAGATGCCGGGCAGTCTCCAGGCCACCGCGACGCACGACCACAAGCGCGGCGAGGATGCCCGCATGCGCCTGGCGGCCCTCTCCGAGATCGCCGAGGAGTGGTCCACCGTGCTGCGCCACTGGCACCAGCTTAACGCGCCCATCGTGGCCGCCACGTCAGGCCAGCAAGGCGGCATTGATGCGGTCGATGAGTGCATGCTGTACCAGACCCTGGTGGGCGTCTGGCCGGACGGCATGCGCGTCGGCGATGACGACCTGATTGCCCTGGGCGAGCTGGCCGAGCGGGTCGTCGCCTGGCAGCGCAAGGCCCTGCGCGAAGCCAAGCGCCGCAGCGACTGGGTGGTGCCGCAGAGCGAATACGAGGCGGCCTGCGAGCGCTTTACGCGGGCATTGCTGTGTGATCCGGGGCTGGATCCGCGCCATCATCCTTTCCTCACCGAGCTGGAGGATTTCGTTCGTCGCCTGGCGCCCTTGGGGACTGTCAACAGCTTGTCCCAGACCATGCTCAAATTGACCTCGCCGGGCGTGCCCGATTTCTACCAGGGTAGTGAGCTGTGGGACCTGAGCATGGTCGATCCGGACAATCGCCGGGCGGTCGATTTCGCACTGCGTGAGCGGCGGCTGGCCGATGCCATCAGCCGGCCGGTTTCATTGCGCCAATGGCAGAGCGGCAGCGCCAAGCAGCAATTGATTCATGCGGTGCTGCAGTACCGGCGCGAGCATGCGGACCTGTTCGCTGACGGCCATTACCTGCCGCTGGCCACGCATGGCAAGCTGGCGCGCCATGTGATCGCCTTTGCCCGGCTGCTGCCGGGACAACAGGAAGACGAGAGCGACTGGCAGGCGACAGTGGTGCTCTGTACGCGCCTGGCGGCCCATCTGCTGTCCTTCGAGGGGCGCCGCGAAGAAGCCTTGCCGCTGGTGTCTGCCGAGGCTTGGGGGGATACCCGCATTGCGCTCCCGCAAGCACTGTCCCACACAGGGAGTACGCTGCGCCGCTGGCGCAGCGTACTCACCAGTGGCGAGGGCGAACTGAGCGAATGTGCCATGCCGGATGGGGAACGCGGCGGCAGCATCGCCGTAGCCGATATCCTGGGTAGTCTGCCGGTGGAATTGCTGACGCTCGGTCTCAGTTGAGGGGGAGGTGACGCAGTGCTCTGACGGCTTGCTGTTCGGGGGGGGCTTCCTTTTTTCCTACACGCGAATATCCCGCCGTCCGATGTCATGTCAGTGCAGCGTCCCACTACCATGACGCGAGCCCGGCATGTCCGCCGGATCCGCCATGTTGTACAAGGAGTTTGCACATGACCAAGCTGCCCGCCGCCGATCTGCAGCTGCCGCTGTTTACCTATGGCCAGCGCGAGTCGCTGACCGAGAAGAGCGCCTGGATCGCCCTGCAGGAACACCATCAATACAGCGCCCGCCACTTCCGGCTGGAGCGCCTGTTCGCCGCCGATGACAAGCGCGGCGAGAGCCTGGTGGCCGAAGCCGCCGGCATCTACCTCGACTATTCCAAGAACCTGGTCACCAGCCAGACCATGACCCTGCTCATGAACCTGGCCCGCCAGTGCGGACTGCAGGACCGCATCGAGGCCATGTTCCGGGGTGAGCGCATCAACGCCACCGAGCAGCGCTCGGTCCTCCATACGGCCCTGCGCATGCCGGCCAGCGCCCGGCTGATGGTGGAGGGCGAGGAGGTGATCGCCCAGGTGCAGCAGGTGCTGTCCCGTATGGAGAATTTCGCTCAACAAGTCCGCAGCGGCCAGTGGACCGGTCATACGGGCCGTCGCATCCGCCATGTGGTCAACATCGGCATCGGCGGCTCCGACCTCGGCCCGATGATGGCCTGCGAGGCCTTGCGCCCCTATGCGCAATCGGACCTGTCCCTTCACTTCCTCTCCGACGTGGATGGGGCCGCGCTGCTGGAGACCGTGCGCAGCCTGCCCGCCGAGCAGACGCTCTTCATCGTCTGCTCCAAAACCTTCACTACGCTCGAAACCACCACCAATGCGCGTGCCGCGCGTGACTGGCTGGTCCGGCAATTGGGCGAGCCCGCCGCCGTGGCCCGTCATTTCGTCGGCGTCACCACCAACATCGAAGAGGCCAGCCGCTTTGGCATCGACCCGCAGAACATGTTCGGCTTCTGGGACTGGGTCGGCGGACGCTATTCCATGACCAGTGCCATCGGCCTGTCCACCATGATCGCCATCGGCCCCGCGCAATTCCGCGAGATGCTGGCCGGCTTTCATGCCATGGACGAACACTTCCGCACGGCACCGCTGGAGGCCAATCTGCCGGTCATTCTCGGCATGCTCACGGTGTGGTACACCAATTTCTTCGGTGCGGCCAGCCAGGCAGTGCTGCCCTACAGCCAGTATCTCAAGCGCCTGCCAGCCTACCTGCAGCAACTGACCATGGAGAGCAATGGCAAGCAGGTCACCCTGCAGGGTGATGCCGTGGATTACCAGACCTCGCCCGTGTACTGGGGCGACAATGGCATCAACGGTCAGCATTCGTTCTACCAGATGCTGCATCAGGGTACGCAGATGGTGCCCTGCGATTTCATCGGCTTGTGCCAGCCGCAGGAAGCGCTGGGCCAGCATCACGCCCTGCTCATGGCCAACATGTTTGCCCAGAGCGAGGCGCTGGCCTTTGGCAAGAACGCGCAGCGGGTGCGCGAGGAGGGCGGGCCCGAGGCCCTGACGCCGCATCGCGTCTTCCCTGGCAGCCGTCCGAGCAACAGCATGCTGCTCGACAAGCTCACCCCGTATAGCCTCGGCACGCTGGTGGCCTTGTATGAACACAGCGTGTTCACTCAGGGCGTGATCTGGAATATCGATTCCTTCGACCAGTGGGGGGTGGAGCTGGGCAAGCAGTTGGCCCGGCGTACCGCGCGCGAGTTGCTTGATCCCTCCGAACCTCTGCACCATGACAGTTCCACCAACGCCCTGATTCGCCTCTACCGTGCCCGCCAGGGGGCGGATGCTGGTGCAGCCGGGGCGGCATAAGCCGTCGCGCCCCCAAGGTCTGGCATCCCCGTCCCGACAGCGCGTTGCCGGGCTTGTGTATGGTCCTTGCCAGGGTCTGCACGCGCGGGCATAGTGTGAGTTTATAATCCCACGTAACAAGCGATTACCCTGAAAGTACGCGCCAGGTCCGCAGCTCTTCGGTCAACAGGACCGCGCAGTCAGGGGTGTGCGCAGGACAGAACAACAAGGAAATGTCGAAGGGGGCGCACTGCAGGTCAGGCCCGTTGCGCTCCGAGCTACCCACCCATGTGCGTGGAGCGCTCGGGGACGTGACGGCGCTTGATCGATGGCTTTGCACCGTAACAATGATCATGAAGCGGGCGAACGCACATGAGATTGCTGACCAAGGGCTTGTTGATCGTTGCCATACCAAGCCTGTTTGAAGTGCTGCTGTTGGGGGCGCTGTTCAAGTCACAGGCCGATGCCGAGGACGCCGAGCGCTGGGCCTCGCACTCTCTGCAGGTGATGAACAAGGCCGCCGAGCTGCGCGAGCCCATGCTGCTGGAGGCCGCGCGCATCCGCAATGCGGTCCTGCTGGACCAGCCCGATACGCTCAGCCGGGGCGACCTGTGGGCCGACATCGAGGTCAGGGCTGGCGAACTGGCGCGCCTGGTGGCGGACAACCCCGTGCAGGGCGATACCCTGCGCGCGGTGCACGAATCCATCGCACGCTACCGTGCTTGGGACGACGGTGCCCGCCAGCGCCTGATGCGAGGCCAGCGCGATGATCTGATCCGCCAGTTGCGTGATGAGCAGGGACCGCACCGGCTCTCCGAATTTCTCGTTCTGCTGGGCAACTTCATGTCCGAAGAGCGGCGTCTGGGGGCCGCGCGCCAGCAGCGCCTGCAGGAGGCACGCCATTCGCAGACCTGGCTGCTGGTTCTGGCAGTGCTGGGATCCATCGTCACGGCCGCCCTGGCTTCGCTGGCTTTCACGCGCAGCATCAGCAGTCGTATCGCGGTATTGACCGCCAATGCCCGCCACCTGGCCGATGGTCAGCCACTGGCTGCACGCGTGGGCGGCAATGATGAAATCTGCCTGCTTGACGATGCCCTGCATCGCAGTCACGAACGCCTCACCGAAGCCGCCCGCCAGGCCCAGGGGTATCGCGAGGAACTGGAACAACGCGCCCGCGAGCTGGCCGACGTCAACAGCGACCTGCGCCAGCAGACCCAGGACAACGAGATGTTCATCTACAGCGTCTCGCATGACCTGCGTTCGCCGCTGGTCAACCTGCAGGGCTTCAGCAAGGAAATCGGCCATGCCACGCGCGAGCTGCTGGACGAAGTGGATCGCCTGACCTTGCCCGAGCCGGACCGGCAGCGCCTGCGCGCGCTTGTCGAGGACGACCTCCAGGCATCGCTGCGCTTCATCCAGAATGCAGTGACACGCTCGTCGGGCATCATCGATGCCATGTTGCGACTCTCGCGTGCAGGGCGGGTGGAATACCAGCCGGTCATGCTGGATATGCACGCCATCGTCCAGCGCATCGTCGCGGCGATGAGCGGCAGCATTCGTACCAAGTCAGCCCGGGTGGACATCGAGCCCGATCTGCCTCCGGCCTATGGCGATCCGACTTCGGTAGAGCAGGTATTGGGCAACCTGGTCGGCAATGCCGTCAATTACCTGGATCCGTCCCGCCCCGGTCACATCATCATCGGCCACGTGCCGCAGTCCGACAGCGTGGTGGCGGCTCCCAGCCTGGTGACCTATTTCGTGCGCGACAACGGGCTGGGGATTCCCGCGGCCTACATGGACAAGATGTTCATCGCCTTCCAGCGTCTGCACGGCAATGCCGCCAAGGGCGAGGGCATCGGACTGGCACTGGTCAAGCGGGTGGTGGAACGGCATGGCGGGCGCATCTGGGTGGAATCGGTCGAGGGCCAGGGCAGTTGTTTCTATGTCGCCTTGCCGGCTCGTCCGCCGGTGTTCTGAAGGTGGTGCGGACAAACACGGATTACGCAACGGACAAGGGGAAAACAAGATGGCCACAGAGCAGAGCGTCAACATCATCCTGGTCGAAGACGACGACGGCCATGCGGTACTGGTCGAGAAGAACCTGCGGCGCGCCGGACTGGTCAACGGTTTCCAGCGCCTGCGCGATGGCCAGGAAGCGCTGGATTTCTTCTTTGGCGGCGATCTGGCCCGCGCCGACCTGCAGCAGGTGGTGGTACTGCTGGATGTGAACATGCCACGCGTCAATGGTGTGGAGGTGCTGCGACGCATGAAGCAGGCAGCGGCCACCGCGGCCATTCCGGTCATCATGCTCACTACCACGGATGATCCGCGTGAAATCGCGCATTGCTATGACGTGGGCTGCAATGTCTACATCACCAAGCCGGTCGAATACGATGACTTCATCGAAGCCGTGCGGCGCCTGGGCTTCTTCCTGCAGGTGGTCAAGTTGCCGGTGCCGGGTGCGGTGGTGCGTGAGCCTGAGTCACGATGACGATCACAAGCGCGCACGTGCTGGTACTGGAGGATGACGAAGGCTTGCTGGCGCTGGCCAGCCGGGTCCTCCAGAAGCAGGGCTACCGCGTCACTGCGGTGGCCGATGCCGAGTCCGCCCAGGCGGCCGTGCAGCAGGCTGTTCCTGACCTGCTCATCGTGGACTACCAACTGCAGGCCCCTGACAGCGGGCTGGACTTCTTCCGCAGTCTGCGTGCGGCGGGGAAGGATATTCCGACCATCATGGTCTCGGGCTTTTCGGACGAATTGCACATCATCGAAGCCTGGCGGGCAGGCGTGGCCGATGTGCTGCCCAAGACCAGCGATTATCTCGACCACCTGCCGCAGATCGTGCAGCGCGTACTGGCGCAGCAAAGGCAGGCACAAGCCGCAGGGCAAGCCTGGGACGGGGTGCAGCAACTGCAACAGCTGCAACAGCTGCAACAGGAGTGCGCGATGCTGCGAGCCTCGGCAGCCTCCGACCGCGCGGAAATCGAACGCCTGCGCAGCGCACACGAAACCTTCCTTGCTACGCTCTCACACGAACTGCGCACGCCCCTCAATGCCATCCTCGGCTGGACCGGCTATCTGCTGCATCACGCTGCCGATCCCGCCACGGTGCGGAAGGGCGTGCAGGTGATCGACCGCAATGCCAGGCTGCAATCACTGTGGGTGGAAGAACTGCTCGATAGCAACCGGATCCTGTTGGGCACGGTGCCGCTGGCGGCTGCGCCGGTGCACCTGGCCGAGCTGATCCGCGATGCCATCGCGGCTGCCGAGGGCCCCGCAGCGGACAAGCAGATCGCCTTGCGCGCCGAGTCGGCGGCAGTGACCGTGCTGGGGGATGTCGGGCGCTTGCGGCAAGTGCTGGGCCGGCTGCTGATGAATGCCATCCGCTTCACGCCGCCCCAGGGGCGGGTGTTGCTGTGCCTGCACCGCAGGGAGCATGCAATCGAACTGGAGATACGCGATAGCGGCCGGGGGCTGACACCGGCCGAGCTGGAGAGCCTGTTTCCGTCGGCGCCCGAGAGTGGCGCGATCCGGGGCGATATGGTCGCATCAACAGCAGCCCCGGGACTGGCCGTGGCAGGCCGACTGGTGGCGCTGCACGGGGGGCGTCTGCGTGCTGCCAGCGCCGGTCCCGGACAGGGGGCCAGTTTTTTTGTGAGCCTGCCGCTGGCTTAGGGGGTGCTCACGTTAAATCTCGCGCAGATTGAATGTGAACAGGCCCTGGCCCTACACAATGGGCAGAGTGACCGTGAAGGTGATGATGTGGTTGTCGCAGTGGACGACGATCTTGCCGCCATGGCCGCTGATGATTTCGCTGACGATGTACAGGCCCAGGCCCAGGCCGCGGGCATTGCGCTGGTTGCCCATCGACTCCTTCTTGTAGGGCTTGAACATGTGCTCGCGCACGGCAGCCGGGATCGCCGGGCCATGATTGGAGACCGAAATGGTCAGCATGTCGTCGCGACGAAACACGATCAGGGTCGAGGGCTTGCCGATCTCGCCATGATGGCGCGTGTTCGACAGCAGGTTGGAGACCACCTGGCTGATGCGGTCGCCATCGACCTCGATTTCGCCGCAATCTTCCGCTTCGAGGATGATCTCGTTGTCGGGGTAGGCCATGCGCGCTTCGTTGACGATTTCGGTGACCATCTTGCACACGTCCACCGGGCGGCGCTGGATATCCAGCCCCATGCCGCTTTGCAGGCGACTGATGTCGAGCACCTGGGAGATCAGGCGGTGCATGCGGCTCGATGAGGAGGAGATGCGCTTGCTCAGGTTGGAGCTTGAAGGCGAATGCTCGCGCACCTCGATCATGCGCGCGGCCATCATGATGGCCTGCAGCGGATCGCGCAGGTCATGGCCCAGCGTGGCCAGCAGGGTCTCGCGGGCGCGCTTGATCATGTTTTCGTTGGACAGCGCCACTTCCTGGAAGTCCAGGCGCAACTGGCTGGCGATTTCGGTTTCGGTGTTTTCCCAGGGCAGGCTCTTGCCGCGTACGGTTTCCTTCCAGACGGCGAAGGAGCCGCGTGGCGTCAGCCGGGGTCCCAGTGGGCCGATGCTGTATTTCTTTTCAGGATTGCCGCCCCAGCGCACGTCTTCCACCTGCTCGGTACGGAACCAGAAGGCATAGCCGTCCTGCTCACGATAGAAGCGCACCGCCAGCACGCCGCAGATATCGCCCAGTGCTCCCTTGAGTGCCGGTACGTCGGCGCCCAGCGCACTGGTGGAAAAATAATCGCCCGGCTCGTTTTCGTTGAGCCAGTTGATGAGGGCGTTGACGCCTTCCCGCGTAGGGGCCTTGCCAAATACCTGGGTCTTGCGATCCAGAGTAATGGCACCGCCATGGGCATTCATCAGTCGCAGGAAGCCCTCATGATCGGCGGCCAGGGCCAGCACGATGTCTTCCCGGTCGGTGACCTGGGCCACGATCTGGCGGCGCAGGTCGGCGCTGTGCTCCAGGGCGCGGGCACGCTCGCCGTTGAGATTGCGTTCCACCAGCGCGCTGACGAATTGCGAGAGCAATTGACACGACATGCGTACCGCGTGCGGTACCAGGTGCGGACTCATGTGGTGGCAGGCGATCAGGCCCCACAGCCGTTCGCCGATCACGATCGACAGGCTCATGGAAGCACCCACGCCCATGTTGCCGAGGTACTCGACATGCACGGGCGAGACGCTGCGCAACATGCTGTGGCTCAGGTCCAGCGCACGGCCGGTGAGCGGGTTGTGGTCCGGTTCCAGCGCCACGGTGGGCGCGCTCACGTCGGCGATCAGGCGGATCGGATTGATCACGTACAGACGCCGCGCCTGGGCCGGAATGTCGCTGGCCGGATAGCGCTGGCCGAGGAAGGGTTCGAGGTCCTCGCGCTTGTGTTCGGCGATGACTTCGCCACTGTCGTCATGCAGGAAGCGGTAGGCCATCACGCGGTCGAAGCCGGTGATGCGGGCGATCTCGTCCACGGCCAGGGCCAGCAGATCTTCCACGCCGGGTTGGCGCTGGATGCGCTGGATGGCCTGGTGCGCGGCCAGGGCAAAGGCCTCCAGCGACAGCGCATCCGAGGGACGCTGTTCGAATTCGGCGATGAGCACACCCTCGGACTTGTGGGTGACCAGGTCGAAGGCCCCGGAATCCAGTGTGATCATGCGAGAGTCGACATAGCCCTGCCGGTCTTGCAGCGCCGACTGAATCACTGCACGGGCCGCGGCATTGAGGTGCTCTGCCGCCAGCGGCTGTCCGACCTCGGGCAGCTCGCCCAGCAGTGCAGCAGCATTGGCACTGCGCGTGGCCAGCCGGCCCTCGGGCGTGAAGCACAGGAGGGCGCCATGGTTCTGGATGGAACCGGGAATGTGGATCGGTTCCTGATCACAATTGCTCAGATCGACCGGTCGCCGGCGGCTTGCGTGATACGGATTGCTCATGCACTGCTTTCTCGATGCTGCAGCAGCAGGGCATCGAACTGCCGGCGCATCGATGATCGATGGTTGCGCCAGCAAGTTGGAGGGGAAGAAGAGAGCGGCATCCGGGAGACCCGTGTCTCCGGTCCGGTAGCCAAGGGCTGCGGCGGAGAATGATGCACATTCTTGGCTTCGGGAAAGCCTGATTATAGGCGTCATCGCAAGCCCGCGCGCAGGCGGCATGACAATTAATTCGTCGCCTTACCCGCCGGGCGATCCGTCTAGTCTCGTCAGGGGGGGGCTCTTTCGCTTTGTCCTACAAATCAATCGGGCGCCGTCCGATAGGACTCATCCGTAACCTGGTTCTAAGATCACCAAAACTCGCAGAAACAACGCGGCACCATTGGACTCGTCGCTGGATGGAGCAGCCGTCGTGGATGCCGCATGGGAAAAGAAAGCCCGGTCCTGCGCTGTCATCGAGCCGAAACGACAATTCATGCGCGCGTCCGCTGCATCAAGCTCTTCCAGTTTGGCGCCACGCGGCTAAAATGAAGTGTCATCAGAAGGTGCAGACAGCATGGCGACCTGGCGTACATCAGGGAGCGAACACCCCATGCTGTCGATGAAACACAGGGAAGAAACCGATCGCGGCGTCGGCCAGACGACGCGCCCGGTCGGTCAGTGGCAATGCGAACGCCTGCACGTGCGGGCCCGACGCAGTGCCGCACAGGACAAGCTGACGTTGCAACCAGCCTGGCGCAAGCGGTCCGCGCCGGATCTTTGAGCAGGGTAGCCTCATGGACAAGTCTGATTCCACCCATCCTTACGATCCTCTGATCGCCATTGCACAAGGCGACTGGAGCGCATATCGCAACCATATCGCCGCGCAGTCCCAGGCGGACGCCGAACCGCCGCCGGCCTGTCCCGAGCCCGCACAGGACAGCGCAGGACCGCCGTTGCACGGCGAGGAGGACATCCTGGCTTACCGGCGCCGCTGTGCCCGTGCCTACATCGGCATGAACGGGCGCCTGGGCGGGCGGGCCTATCGCGCCAATGAACCGGTGATCCTGACTCAGGAAGCGGTGCAGGAGCTGGCCGAACTGAACCGTCTGCTGCGCGAGGAACGGGCGCAGAAAAAGAAGAGCCGCTCAGACAGCTGAATCACACCCCGCCAGTCACATGCAGGCTTTGCGAAAAAGCACCCTGTGCAGGGACATGGGCGTGTAGGTGCGTGGCGCAATTTCGTGTAGGAAAGCAGGAAGTCTGCGCTCACGCTTGTGCCGAGCGGGGTTGCGGCCGACGGCTGGTTTGCCGTCGGTTGAGAGCGCCTCCGGAAGCGGCATGGGCTTCCCGTATAATCACCGGCGGCACGCAGCAGGTGCGCCGGGCGTTCGCGCCCCTCGGCAAGCGCCTGCTCCAAGCGGATGCGAACAACAATGAAGGGACCCGCGGGAGGATGACGGCGCAAGTCCGTCTTTCCCGCTCGACCGACCTCGGTGCTCAAAGCTAGGCTTAAAGGTAAGTTTCACGACATGGCAGACATTTCTTGGTTGCGCGGCTCAGGCCTGGCCGCGCAGATCGTCACGGCAACCGATTGGACGGCAAGTCCCCTGGGAGCGCCGGCGCAATGGTCCCCGACCTTGCGTACCTCGCTCAACATCGCACTGCACTCGCCGCTGCCCAGTCTGCTGGTGTGGGGTGCGGCACGCCAGATGCTCTACAACGACGCGTTCGCCGCCTGCATCGGAGCGGCCCATCCGGCGGCCTTCGGTACGCGCCTGAGTCAGTCGCCGCTCTGGCGTGGCGCGGCACGTCTGTGCGAGGCGGCGATTGGGGCGGCCTTCAATGGCCAGCAACAGCAGCTGCCGCGCGTGTCGCTGTTTGCCGATGCCAGCCCGACAGACGGTGGGGCCGGCCAATGGGATCTGTCCTGCCTGCCGGTGTGGGAAGACGCTGCGGAGGGTGAGCCGGCGCAGGTGGCCGGCGTGTTCTGTACGCTTGTGCGCACCTCGGGCCTGGATACCGCACTGGCGCACACCGACATGTTGCGCGACCTGATGGAGCAATCGCCCAGTTTCAAGGCGATCGTGCGTGGTCCGCAGCACGTGTTCGAACGTGTCAATGGTGCCTACTTCAAGTTGTTCGGCGATCGCCCGGTGCTGGGCCTGCCGGCGCGGCAAGCGCTGCCGGAATTGCTGGACAAAAATCTTTACGAACTGCTGGACCGTGTCTACCAGACCGGCCAGACCTATACCGAACGCGGCGCACGTCTGTTCTTGCGACGCGAGCACCAGAGCGGCTTTGCGGGTGCGGTGCTGGACTTCGTGTTTCAGCCCATCAAGGGTGCCGATGGCCGGGTGGCTGGCATATTCATCGAGGGCAACGATGTCACCGAACGCTTCGTGGCCGAAGAGCGTCTGCGCATCGTCGATCGTGCTGGCGGGATCGGCATCTTCGAGTGGTTCCCGGTTTCCGGCAAGCTGGCGGTCTCGGACCGTTTCCGCCGCCTGTGGGGCCTGCCTGCCGAGGGCGAAGTGACTTCGCAGCAACTGGTGGACATGATCGACGAGGAATTCCACCCCAATCTCGGTACTTCTCGCATCAAGGAGGGCGGACCGCGCAATCCGCTCGAATACACCGAGTACCACATCACCCGCCCCGACGGCGAGCAGCGCTGGCTGGCGCGCAAGGGTGAGGTGGTGGAGGATGATCCGCGTACCGGTTCACGCTATGTCGGGGTGGTCTTCGACGTCACTTCGCGCAAGCTCGTGGAGCAGGCACTGGCCGCTTCCGAAGCCAGCGTGCGCGCCAACAACGCCTTCGTGCGGCAATTGCTGGACTCGACCGACCAGGGCTTCTTCTCCATCGACCGCGATGGCATCGTCACGCTCTGCAATGCCGCCTTCCTGCAATTGCTGGGCTATGCCGGCGAGAAGGATGTGCTGGGGCGTTCCATCCATGAGGTGATCCTGACTGCGGCTGACGACGGCACCGGCACGCGCGGCCAATGCGCCGTGCTCAAGGCCGCGCGAGAAGGGCTCGCGGCCCATGTGGAGAGCGAGGATTTCCTGCGTGTCGATGGCAGCAGTTTCCCCGTGCAGTACCAGGCCCATCCGGTATGGCAGGATGGCCAGCTGCAGGGAGCGCTGTGCACCTTCGTCGACCTGACCGAACGACGACGCGGACTGCAGGCCCTGTCATGGAGCGAGAACCGTCTCACTGCCATCTTCAACCAGGCCTCGGTGTGCTTCTCGGAGCTGGACCTGGAAGGCCGCTATCTGCGCGTGAACCAGGCACTGTGCCGTATGCTCGGACGCACCGAGGCCGAGATGCTGCAGATGACCCTGGCCGACGTCACCCATCCTGACGATGTGCCGATGAACATGACTCTGTTCAATCGCTGCATTACCGACGGCAGTTCCTTCACACTGGAAAAGCGCTACCTGCGTCCGGATGGCAGTTCGTTCTGGGTCTCCAGCGACATCAGTCGCATCGTCGATGGCGAGGGCAGGCCGCAGGCCATGATCGCGGTGTCGACCGACATCACTGAACGCCGCCGTGCGGAAGACGCGTTGCGCGAACTCAACGATACGCTGGAGCAGCGTGTGGTCGAGGAAATCGTTGAGCGCAGTCGCGCCGAAGCAGCGTTGCGCCAGATGCAGAAGATGGAAGCGGTCGGCCAGCTCACCGGCGGTGTGGCGCATGACTTCAACAACGTATTGCAGATCATCGGCGGCAACCTGCAATTGCTGCAGACCGATCCGCGCCTGGACGACCGCAGCCGTCAGCGTGTGCGCACGGCCATCGGCGCGGTTGATCGCGGTGCCAAGCTGTCCTCGCAACTGCTGGCGTTCGCCCGCCGCCAGCCGCTGCAGCCACGCAGCATCAACCTGGAGCGGGTGGTGCAGAACATGGATGATCTGCTGCGCCGTGCCGTGGGTGAAAACATCGAGATTTCCACCGTCATTACGCATGACCTGTGGAACACCATGCTCGACCCCAACCAGGTCGAGAACCTCATCATCAACACCGCCATCAATTCGCGCGATGCGATGCCCAATGGCGGACGGCTCACCCTGCAGATCGACAACGTGCAGCTGAGTGATCCGGCCTTCCTCTCGCAGGCCGACCTGCAGCCGGGCGATTACGTGGAGCTGCAGATTTCCGACAATGGCGCCGGCATGTCGCCCGAGGTACGTGAGCGCGCCTTCGAACCTTTCTTCACGACCAAGCGCGAAGGCGAGGGCACCGGGCTGGGCCTGTCGATGGCCTATGGCTTCGTCAAGCAGAGCAGGGGCCACATCAGCCTGCACAGTGAAGCGGGCAAGGGCACCACGATCCGCATCTACTTCCCGCGCTGCATCGATCAGGAAGTGCTGATCGACGACAACCGCGACATGGAGGTGCGCGGTGGTGACGAGACCATCCTGGTCGTTGAGGATGATCCCAATCTGCAGTTGACGGTGATCGATACCCTGTCCTCGCTGGGCTACCGGGTGCTCAAGGCCGACAATGGCGAGCGTGCCCTGGCCATCCTGCAGAGCGGCATTGCAGTGGACCTGATGTTTACCGATGTGGTCATGCCGGGCAGTGTCCCCGTGACCGAACTGGCACGTCAGGCGCGCCAGCTGTTGCCGGAGATCGAGATTCTGTTTACGTCCGGCTATCCGCGCGATGCCATTGTGCATGAAGGACGCCTGGATGCGGGGGTGGAGCTGCTTTCCAAGCCGTATCGCATCAACCAGCTGGCCCAGCGCATCCGGCAGATGCTCTCCAGCCGGGCCCATCGCATCGAACTGGCCCAGCTCACGCGCGAGCGCGATCAGGCCAATGCCAGCGCCAGCCTGCATGTGCTCCCGGTGGGGGATCCCCAGCGCCAGCCCGAGGGACAGGACGCGCATTTCGAACAGGCCGACGCCGGGAGCGCCGCTGCCGCGACGGCGACACCTGCGACACCTGAGCCGACGGCGGCATCTTCCAGCGGATTGCGTCTGCTGGTGGTGGAAGACAACATCGATTCCCAGCAACTAGTGTGTGAATTGCTGGAGACGCTGGGCCACCAGGCACGCGGCGTGGTCAGTGCGGAAGATGCGCAGCAGGCCCTGGACGAGCAGAGTTTCGATGTGCTCTTCACTGACGTCAATCTGCCGGGCATGTCCGGGGTGGACCTGGCCAGGCACGCCCTGGAGCGGTTTCCGGAAATGTCGGTGATCTTCGCTTCCGGCTACGGCACCATGGTGGCGCGCAACGTCGGCTTTGCCTCGCACTCCCTGCCCAAACCTTACGATATCGATCAGTTGCAGGAGATCCTCAGCAGGATTGCCATGGCCTGAGGAGAGCGGGGCGGTGTCACGATGGTTTCCTGGGATAGAAATTTTTCCTGACCAGACGGCGCGACTTCTCCAGCGCCGCGAGCAGTTCCGCGGGAGTCACCGGGGTGGGTGGCCAGCGCGGATCATGCGCGAGGATGCCAATCAACTCAAGGACATCGGCAACGTTGGTCGAACATGAATTGTCGAGAATGCTGTAGCTGCTCCGGGTGCCATTGCTTTGAAGGATCAGCTGCCTGTCCAGTGCCACTCTTCGTTTGAGCTCGACGTCCAGCATCTGCTTTTCCTTTGCCGATAACCAAAGGACGAGGCCAACACTGTCGCGATAGCTTTGTCCTCTGATGCTCAGGATTTTGAGAGCCTTCTCGAGTTTGCCACCATTCATGTACACGGTTTTGCTCATGACCAGGTATTCGTCATGCGCGCGCAAGTAGACGGTTCCATCAATCATGATCGCCGCATGACCCCACTGCTCCCCACTGCCGGGCAGTCGTGTGTCGCCAATGATGACCTCGATGAACTCCCTCTTCACGGTGACGACCTTCTCGCCGACATCGGTCATCGGCGTCAGCGTCCGGGTAGCGACCTTGCGCAAGGTCTTGCCGGTCCTGGGCGAGCGCAGCGGGTTATCCATCGTCAGCCCTCCAGATAAATATCCACCTCCCACCGCTGCGCCGCCGTTGCAGTCATGTGGGTGCGGCCATGCGCGTCGGTGAGGCCGAACTGCGGCGCTCCGCCGGCGATCGACAAGGCATATTCGGCATGGGCAATCGGGTTGCCGTGCTGGTCGCGCAGGAGGTAACGATCGCCATAGCGGGTCTGTGCGGGCTGCGCCGTCGCCGTGAACTCATCCGCCGTGACCTGCCGCTGGGTCGCCTGCAGCACGGCACCGCATGAGGTCATCATCCCTTCCACCGCCACCTGACGCCCCAGATAGCGAAACTGCTCCGCGCCCTCGACAATGCTGAACACGCTGCGACATTGCGGGCAATAACCGCGATGCCCCACGCCGGCCATGGGCTTGCCAAACAGCGTGAAGTTGGAAAAGCCTTCCTGCACGATGCCGCCGTGAGAAGTGGGATCGCCTTGGCGGATGATGGCTCTGGCCATGTGCTGCTCCTCTTCATGGTTGAAACAGCACGAAGGTAAGCCGAGTTGCGCGCTTGTTGCTTATAAGCTGAAAGAGATCAAGCGGAGTCCGAAGTTATTCCAAAGACTCTTCTCATTATTTCGAGACAGCGAAGCGGGCAGGGGTGAAGACTTGTCAGGAAACTTTCTTTTTTCCGTCATATTGCTTAAAATAAATAAGAACTATTATCGTTCGCATTAAAGTTAATCAATATGAAGAGGAAACCCTTGATCCAGTCGTCGCTGCGCGCTCGTCCCCGCGCCATGTATCGCGCCTTGCGCCCGGTTTTCATCAGCATGGCGCTGGCCGGCGCGCCTGCACTGGCGGTGGCGCAGGCGGTACAGACCGGCGCTGCCGAGAGCGATGCCAATGACGCTGGCAGCGTGCAGTTGCCGACCGTGACCGTCTCCGCCACTGGCACAGGCGAGGCAACGCAGCACCTGCAAAGCCAGTCCAGCGCGGGTGCATTGGGATCGCGTTCGCTGCTGGAGACACCTTTCTCCGTCACCAGCATCACCGCTGCCGACCTGGCCGACAAGCAGGTCAACAAGCTTGGCGACCTGTTCTACAACGAGGCTTCGGTCAGCGACAACAGCGGTGGTTACAGTGCCTGGGCCTCCTACATCACCATTCGCGGCCTCCCTGCCGACTGGCAGAATTCCTTCCGCATCGATGGCAAGCCTTTCCTCGGCTATGGCATCACGTTGCCCTACGATCACTTCGAGCGGGTCGACCTGCTCAAGGGCTCGGCCGGCTTCATGTATGGATTCGGCTCGCCGGGCGGGGTACTCAACTACGTCACCAAGAAACCGACCGACACCCCCGTGCGCAGCGTCTCGGTGGGCTACACCAGCAACAGCATCTGGAGCGAGCACATCGACCTGGGCGGGCGCTTCGGCAACGACAACATGTTCGGTTATCGCCTCAACGTCACGCATGACCAGGGCCAGACCTTCAATGATGGCCACCTGCGCCGCAACTCGGCCTCGCTGGCGCTGGACGGACGTCTGACGCGCGACCTGACCTGGGATTTCCAGGCCATCTGGCAGAACAGCAATTCCACCGACCAGACGCCGTCCTTCGTGACCAGCAGCCTGAGCGGCAGCGCACTGCCCTCGGTAGTGAGCGGCAGCGACAAGACCCTGGCCGGCCCCGGCCAGCATCTGGACACCAACTTCCAGTTCTACCAGACCGGGTTGACCTATCGGCTCAACGCCGACTGGAAGGCCAACCTGAGTTACAGCCACAGCACGGCCAAGCGCTTCCGCAATGAAGACATCGCCATGCTCTCGGATGCGGCAGGCAACTATGCCGACTGGCGTTCCGACAGCCGCGAGGGCCATACCTTCGACCAGTGGCAGGCCATGCTGGAGGGCAATGCCCGCACCGGCGGCATCGACCATCAGTTGGTGCTGGGGGCGTCATGGCAGAAGCAGGTCAATGATTATTCGATCAGTTCGGTGTACCAGCAGATCGGCAGCGGCAATCTGTATGTGCCCAATACCAATGCCTACTACAGCAACACCGGCCTGCAGACCTATCACAACGCCATCATCAGCCAGCAGGCGATCTTTGCCAGCGATACGCTGAACTTCTCGGAACGCTGGTCACTGCTGGCCGGTGGCCGCTACAACCAGTTCAAGCAGGACAACTTCACCACCGCCGGTGCACTCAGTTCGCGTTACGACAAGTCGGCCCTGACGCCGACAGTCGCCCTCATGTTCAAGCCCGAGCGCAATACCACCCTCTACACCAGCTATGTGGAATCGCTGGAGCAGGGCGGTGTCCCCGGCGTGACCAACACCAACTACGGCAGCCAGTTGAAGCCGCTCAAGAGCAAGCAATATGAGGTCGGTGCCAAGACCGATCAGCAGAACTGGAGCGCCACCGCCGCGCTGTTCCGCATCGAGCGGGCTTCCGAATACACGCGCAATGGCGCGCTGGTGCAGGATGGCCAGTCCAACTACCAGGGCCTGGAGCTGGGCGCGGCCTATCGCCCGACGGCACGGTGGCTGGTCGCAGGCAGCCTGATGCTGCTCGATGCCAAGTACGACCAGGGCAATACCTACAACGGCAACCGTGTGGCCGGTGCACCGCGCAACATGGCCACGGCCCGGGTGTCCTACCTGGTGCCGCAGGTGGCCGGCCTGAAGCTGTCGGCCGATGCCAAGTTCACCGGCAGCACCATGGTGCGTGCAGCCAATGACATTGAACTGGCCAGTTACATCCTGTTCAATCTGGGTGCCAGCTACACCACGCGCATCGGGCAGCACGACACGACCTTCCGGGCGTCCGTCAACAATCTGCTGGACAAGCGCTACTGGCAATACCAGTACGAGAACTACATCAAGCCGGGTGACCCGCGTACCTTCAGCGTGTCGGCCAAGGTCGATTTCTGACCCGGTCATGGTCGCCTTCCGAGCAGCCCCTGAATCACTCCGCCATCTAGCCAGGTAAGTCAGCCCATGCGTGCAATTCTCGTCCTCCTCCATCGCTGGTTCGGCCTGGCCGTGGCCGTGTTCCTGTTCATCGCCGGCGTGACCGGCGCGTTGATCTCCTGGGATCACGAACTGGATGCCTGGCTCAATCCGCAACTGTTTCATGCCCGCAGCGCCGACCGCCCCGACGCCGGGCCGCCGTTGCCGGGCCTGGAACTGGCACGGCGCGTGGAAGCTGCCGAGCCCGCCTTGCGCGTGACCTATGTGCTCACCGAGGCCGAACCCGGTCACACCATCAGCATGATGGTCGAGCCACGCCTGGATCCGGCTACCGGCAAGCTGCCGGTGCTGGATTACAACCAGATCGCGGTCGATCCGGTCACCGGCGACATACAGGGGCGCCGCATGTGGGGCGCGATCTCGCTGGCGCGGGAAAACCTGCTGCCCTTCCTCTACAAGCTGCACTACACGATGCACCTGCCGGACGTGGGCGGCATCGAGACCGGCATCTGGCTCATGGGCATCATCGGCATCGTGTGGACACTGGATTGCTTCATTGCGCTCTATCTGTCTTTCCCCAACTGGCGCAGCTGGCGCAAGTCGCTGGCCTTCCGCTGGCGCGAGGGCGGGCACAAGCTCAATTTCGATCTGCATCGCTCGGGCGGTGTCTGGATCTGGGGCTTGCTGCTGATACTGGCGGTGACCTCGGTGTCGATGAACCTGGAGCGCCAGGTCATGCGTCCCCTCCTGCAGAGCGTTTCCACGCTGAGCGCCGGCCCCTTCGATACGCGCACCCCGATCGCGCCCGACAAGGTGCCGGAGCCGCGTATTTCACGCGAACAGGCCGTGGCCCTGGGGCGCGCGCAAGGACAGAAGCTGGGGCTGACCGAGCCGGTCGGCGGGGTCTTCTATTCGGGCATGTTTGGCGTCTATGGGGTGGGTTTCTTCCAGCCTGGCAACGACCATGGCGATGTCGGGCTGGGCAATGCCTGGCTGTATTTCGATGCCATGAGCGGCGCCTATGAAGGCGGCAAGATTCCCGGTCGCGGCAGTGCCGGCGATATCTTCCTGCAGGCCCAATTCCCGCTGCATTCGGGCCGCATTCTCGGGCTGACCGGACGCGTGCTGATTTCCTTGATGGGCGTGCTGGTGGCGATGTTGTCGGTGACTGGCGTGATCATCTGGGTGCGCAAGCGCCGTGCGCGCCTGCAACAGCGTGATCGTCTGGCCGCCCAAAAGACACCGGCCCGCGAGGGGCCGGTGGTGCAAGCGCGCTGACTCAGCGCAGGTCGTGCTGATGGTGTCAGTGCGCCATCAGCACCGGCAGCGTCATGGTTTTGAGGATGGTCAGCGTCACGCCGCCCAGCAGCACTTCGCGGAAGCGGGTGTGACCGTAACCGCCCATGACCAGCAGGTCGGAACCCTTGTCGGCCGCCAGCGAGAGCAGGGCATTGCCGATATCGAGCGTGGTCTGTTCCTGCGCCACTTCCACCTTCACGCCATGGCGCGCCAGGTAGAGCGCGATGTCGGCGCCGGGCTGCTCACCGTGTGTGCCCAGGCGCTTGTCGGAATTGAAGAGCACCACCGTGACGTTGTCGGCCTGCCGCAGCAAGGGCAGGGCGGCGGTGATGGCGCGGGTCGATTCCATGCTGCCGTCCCAGGCGATGAGCGCATTCTTGCCCACCTGCCTGAATTCACCCGCGCTGGGGATGATCAGTACCGGACGCGGTGAATTGAGCATGACGTATTCGGGCAGGTCGGTGAGGAAGCTGTCGTCGGCATCATCGAGGTCGGCCTGGCTGACCACCACCAGGTCGGCATAGCGCGCCTGCAGAGCCAGACCGCCTTCGGCGTCGTCATCGACGAAGCGCTTTTCGCAGGAGGGCACGCCGACGCTGTTGGCGATCTTGTCGAAGTTTTCCAGCGCAGCCAGGGCACGGTCGCGGAAACCATCCATCTGCGCCGCAACGTAGGCGGCGCCTTCCATGGTGATGAAGCTGGAGATGCCGCTGACGGCACTGCCGATCAGGTGCGCCTGCTGTGCGCGGGCCAGTTCGGCGGCAATGCGGATGCGCTGGGCGGCGTGACGCGACTGGTCGACATGGACCAGGATGGACTTGTAGCTCATGGTGGCTCCTCGGAGATTCGTGGGGGAAGGCATCCACGGCGGAATGCCATGTCTTCAGAGTAGGCCGGACATGGGCAGGCGTCCAGCGCAAATCCGGGGCTGCTTGACGCATGTCAATGGCGTTTCGGCGCGATTGTATGGAAGCATCGTTGGCATGTTTCCATACAAGCACGCCCATTGCGGTATGCTAGTCGGCTTTCGCAACCAGCCTGCCGATCCGGGACTTTTCATGCCATCCATCTTCCACCTGGCCTACCACGTGCGCGACCTCGACCAGGCGCGCCGCTTTTATTGCGATCTGCTGGGCTGCGCCGAAGGGCGCAGCACCGACACCTGGGTCGACATTGACTTCTTCGGTCACCAGCTCTCGCTGCACCTGGGCGAACCCTTTGCCGTGAGCAACACCGGTCATGTCGGTCATCACCTGGTGCCCATGCCGCATCTGGGCGTGATCCTGCCATTGGATCAATGGCAGCAACTGGCCGACCGTCTTGCCGCCAGCGGCGCGCTGCAGTTCGTGCTGGCACCGCAGATCCGCTTTGCCGGCGAGCCAGGCGAGCAGGCCACGATGTTCTTCCTGGATCCCTCGGGCAACCCCATCGAAGTCAAAGGCTTCCGCGATCTGGCCACGGTGTACGCCAAATGAGCGCGGTCACGCCCATTGCCTTCGTCAGCCAGGGCGATGCCGCCTCGGTAGCCGCCTGGTTGCAGTGCTTGCGCGCGGCCATGCCGGAAGAAGAGATCCTGGCCTATGCCGACCTGGATGAAACGCGACGCGCGCAATGCCGCGTGGCCATCGTCGCCAATCCCGATCCGGCGCAACTGAAACTGCTGCCGCAATTGCAGTGGGTCCATAGCGTCTGGGCCGGGGTGGAGCGGCTGGTGGCCGATCTCGATCAGAGCGGTCTGCAGATCACGCGTCTGGTCGATCCCCGGCTGGCTGCCACCATGGCCGAAGCGGTACTGGCCTGGACCCTCTACCTGCACCGCGACATGCCGTATTACGCCCGCCAGCAGCAGGCGCGGCAATGGCAGCCGCTGGACTACGTGCTGCCGGAGCAGCGTCGCGTGGGCATCCTCGGGCTCGGTGCCCTGGGTGAAGCGGCAGCAGCGGCCCTGCGCCAGGCGCGCTTTCCGGTGACGGGCTGGAGTCGCAGTGCGCGCAGCATACCGGGTATGCAGACCTGTAGCGGGATGGAGGGACTGGCACAGATGCTGGCACAGACCGACATTCTGGTCTGCCTGCTGCCACTGACGGCCCAGACACGCGGTTTGCTGGATGCCGCGCGGCTGGCGCTGTTGCCACCGGATGCACAGATCATCAATTTCGCGCGCGGACCCATCATCGATGATGCCGCCCTGCATCAGGCACTGGATGCGGGGCAGTTGCGGCATGCGGTGCTGGACGTCTTTGCGACTGAACCATTGCCGCCTGACGCCTGGCCGTGGTCGCATCCTGCGGTGACGGTACTGCCGCATTGTTCGGCACCGACCGATTCGGGGACGGCCTCGTCCATCGTGGCGGCCAATATCCGCCATTACCGCAAGACCGGCGAGATCCTCGCCAATGTGGATCTGAAGCGCGGCTATTGAGGCCATCGGGCGCCTCAGTGGCGCGCGATGGTAAAGCCGATGCTGTTGTACCCGTCACGGCTGCTGGCGAAGGTCCGTCCACCGTGCATGCGCGCCACCGCCTTGACGATGGCCAGGCCCAGGCCGTGGCCGTGGCTGCCGTTGATGTCCTGGCGCGCGCTGTCGACACGATAGAAGCGGTCGAACAGGCGCGGCAGGTGTTGCTCGTCGATGGCCGCGCCGGGATTGGTGACGGCCACGCGCACCATGTCTTCGCCGCTGGCGATGTCAATGCGCAACTGCGCACCTTGCGGCGAATGCTGGATGGCGTTCTGGATCAGGTTGGTCAGGGCGCGCTTGAAAAGCGCGGTTTCCATGGTGGCCGTGGCCTCCAGGTCGCCCGCCACCGTGATGGCCATGCCGGTGTCATCGAGCACGAATTCGAAGAAATCCACCGTCTTCTGCACCGCCTCGGCCACCCGCACCGGCACCCGTGCGGTGGCGGCTTCGCCCTGGTCGGAGCGCGCCAGGAACAGCATGTCGTTGACGATGGAGCGGATGCGGTCCAGCTCTTCCAGATTGGATTGCAGCACGTCCTTGAATTCCCCCGCACTGCGTTCGCGCGCCAGCGCGACCTGGGTCTGGCCGATCAGGTTGGCCAGGGGCGTACGCAGTTCGTGGGCGACGTCGGCATTGAAGGCTTCAAGCTGCGTATAGGCCTGTTCGATGCGTTCCAGCGCGCCGTTGAAGGCTTCGGCCAGGACCGACAGCTCGTCCGGCAAGGCTTCCACCGGCATGCGCGCCGACAGCTTGCGCGGAGAGAAACTCTGGGCGCGGGCCGACATGCGGCGCAAAGGGGCCAGGCCGGCGCGCGCAATCCAGTAGCTGGAAATGACGGCCAGCACGATGCCCAGCAGTGAGGAAATGCTCGTGGCCAGAAGAAAAGTGCGCCGCATCTCGAAGTAGGGTGCACCGTCGACCCCGACCGTGACCCGGACTTCCGGGCGCTCCTCGAAGGCCGGCAGGGTGCGCGTCATGATGTGCAGCGGATAGGCCCGCCCCGGCAGGTGCAGCCGTCCGACCTCCTTGCCATCCACATGATTGATGGCCGCCGGGGACAGCCGCGTGAGATCGCCATAGGTGAAGCGTGCATCCTCGCTGGCGATCCAGAAGAATACGTGCTGGTCCGCCTGCGACAGGGTGGACAGTTTCAGTTGTACGCGGCTCCAGCGTTCGGTAGTGCCGGCGCGTTCGATCTGGTAGCTGATGTCATTGAGGGTAGTGAACAGGGAATCGCGTTCATGGCGCAGCAGCTCGCCCTTGAGGACGGTGTAGAGCACCACGGCAGCCACGGCGAAGATGAGCAGTGCCGATACCGCCGACATGAGCACCAGGCGCGCCGTGATGGAGCGCTGCAGCGGCAGGCGGCGTTTGTTCCGGCGGGCCCCCTGCGGGATCGGCGTCTCACTCATCGTCGCTGTCACAGGTGGCGCGCGGCTCCAGCACGTAACCCATGCCGCGCACGGTATGCAGCAGCTTCTGTTCGAAGGGCGCGTCGATCTTGGCGCGCAGGCGCTTGATGGCGACTTCGACCACGTTGGTGTTGCTGTCGAAATTCATGTCCCAGACCAGTTCGGCAATGGCCGTCTTGGAGAGGATTTCCCCCTGGCGCCGTGCCATCACGGCCAGCAGAGCGAACTCCTTGGCGGTGAGGTCGATGCGCAGCCCGCCGCGGAAGGCCTTGCGCGAGATCAGGTCGATCTGCAGGTCGCCGATGCGCAGCTGCGGTGCTTCCTGGACACGTCCCCGGCGGGTCAGTGCCTGCAGACGGGCCAGCAGTTCGAGGAAGGAGAAGGGCTTGATGAGGTAGTCGTCGGCCCCCTCGTGCAAGCCCTTGATACGGTCTTCCACGCTGTCCCGTGCGGTCAGCATGATGACCGGCGTCTGCTTGACCGTGCGCAGCGAACGCAGCACGGCAAAGCCATCCAGGCCCGGCAGCATGACGTCCAGCACGATGACGTCATAGTCATGCTGGATCGCCAGGTGTTGTCCGTCGACCCCGTTGCCGGCCACATCGACCGCGCAACCCTGCTCGGTGAGGCCCTTGCAGAGGTACTCGGACATCTTTTGCTCATCTTCGACTATCAGGATCTTCATGCGCTCTCCACTGGCGGCGCCAGGAACATTCCCCGGCGCTCGCCCATGCCGGATTCTACCTTCCCGGCCGGACCTTGTTGATGACGCTGCTGCACAGGCTCAGTGCTCCTGTGCCAGGCGTGCCGCCTTGCGTTGCTGGCGCGCCTTCTTCTTGCGTTCGTACCAATAGTGGGCGCGGTCCAGATAAAGGTAGACCACCGGCGTGGTGAAGAGCGTGAGCGCCTGCGACAGCACCAGCCCGCCCACCATCGCATAGCCCAGCGGACGACGCAGCTCGGAACCGGCACCATGGCCCAGCATCAGCGGCAGGCCCGAGAGCAGGGCACACATGGTGGTCATCATGATGGGGCGGAAGCGCAGCAGGCAGGCCTTGTAGATGGCTTCTTCCGGTTTCAGTCCCTGGCTGCGCTCGGCGGTGAGGGCGAAGTCGATCATCATGATGCCGTTCTTCTTGACGATGCCGATGAGGAGGATGATACCGATCAAGGCAATCACCGACAGGTCGTAGCCGCCTATCATCAGGATCAGCAGCGCCCCCACGCCCGCCGAGGGGAGGGTCGAGAGAATGGTCAGCGGATGGATGTAGCTCTCGTAGAGCAGGCCCAGCACGATGTAGACCGCAATGAGGGCGGCCGCGATCAGATAGGGTTGCGAGGCCAGCGAATCACCGAAAGCCTTGGCCGTACCCTGGAAGTTGCCCACCAGCGTTTGCGGCACGCCCATCTCGTCCTTGGTCTTCTGGATCACGTTGACCGCCTCGCCCAGCGACACGCCCTTGGCCAGATTGAAGGAAATCGTCACTGCCGGGAACTGGCTCTGGTGGCTGATCGACAGGTAAGAGGTCTTGCTGGTATCGATCTTCACGAAGGTCGACAGCGGCACCTGCTGACCGGTCAGCGGCGAGGTCAGGTAGAGTTTGTCGAACAGTGAAGGATCCTTCTGCAGTTGCGGCGTGACCTCGAGAATGACGTGATAGCTGTTGATCTGGGTGAAGTATTGCGCCACCTGGCGCTGGCCGATGGCGTCATAGATGGTGGCATCGATCAGCGAGGGCGAGATGCCGAAGCTGGAGGCGCGCGCCCGGTCGATGGTGATGACGGCGGCGGCCGCCTGGTTCTGCTGGTCGGAAGCCACGTCGGTCAATTGCGGCAGACGACGCAAACGCTCCAGCATGCGCGGCGCCCAGACGTTGAGTTCATCGAGGTCGGTATCGGTGACGGTGTATTGGTACTGGGTACGCGAAAGACGGCCACCGACGTTGATGTCCTGGCTGGCCTGCATGAACAGGTTCACTCCCTGGATCTTCGCGACCTGGGGACGCAGGCGCGCGATGATCTCGTCGGCATTGGTGGTGCGGCCTTCGTCCTTTGGCTTGAGCGCGATGAAGAATTGGCCGGTGTTGAAGGTGGTCGAGCCGGCACTCATGGCAAAGCCGAGCACGTCCGGATCACGGCGGACCACCTCGGCCACCTTCAGCAGGCGCTCGTGCATGGCCGCCGATGAGGTGTCCTGCGAGGATTCGGCAAAGCCGACGATGACGCCATTGTCCTGCTGAGGAAAGAAGCCCTTGGGGATGAAGATGAACAGCACCACCGTCAGCGCCACGGTAGCGATGAAGCTCATCAGGGTGATGAACTGGTGCCGCATCACCACGTCCAGCCCGCGCTTGTAGCCATTGAGCATGGCATCGAAGCCGCGCTCGAACCACTGGTACAGCTTGCCGTGCGGGTGACCATGTTCGTTCTTGAGGAAGCGCGAGCACAGCATGGGAGTCAGGGTGAGCGAGATGATGACCGAGACGGCGATGGTCAGCGTGACCGTGACCGCGAATTCGCGGAAAAGCCGCCCCACGATGCCACCCATGAGCAAGAGAGGAATGAACACTGCCACCAGCGACACCGAGATCGAGATGATGGTGAAGCCGATCTCGCCGGCCCCCTTCAAGGCCGCCTCCAGCGGCGTCATGCCTTGTTCGACGTAGCGATAGATGTTTTCCAGCATGACGATGGCGTCATCCACCACGAAACCGACTGCAATGGTCAGGGCCATGAGCGAGAGGTTGTCCAGGCTGTAGCCGACCACATACATCACCCCGGCCGTGCCCATGATGGCCAGTGGCACCGTCACCGAGGGGATCAGGGTAGCGGCGACGTTGCGCAGGAACACGAAGATCACCATCACCACCAGCGCGATGGTCAGCACCAGGGTGAATTCCACATCCTGAACCGAGGCACGGATGGTCTGGGTGCGGTCGATCAGGGTATTGACGTGGATCGCCGCCGGAATGGCAGCGCGCAGGCGGGGCATGGCGGCCTTGATGCGGCCGACCGTCTCGATCACGTTGGCGCCGGGCTGCTTGGTGATGGCCAGCACGATGGAACGGCCATTGGTGATGGTGTGGTCGGCGGTATTGGCGGCCCCCGCGAAGGCCCAGGCGGCGATCTTGTTGTTTTCCGGGCCATCGACGGCTACGCCGATGTCCCTGACCCGGATCGGCGCCCCATTGCGCCAGGCCAGGACCATGTCATTCCATTGCTCGGCCTTGAGCAACTGGTCGTTGGTATAGACGGTAAAGGCCTGGCGCGCACCATCGACGGTGCCCTTGGGCTGGTTGACGGTGGTGGTGGCGATGACGCCGCGCAGGTCTTCCAGGCTGATGCCCAGCGTGGCGATCTTGGCCGGATCGACCTGGATGCGCACGGCCGGTTTTTGCTGGCCGTTCACGTTGACCAGGCCGACACCGGAGATCTGCGAGATCTGCTGGGCCAGGATGTTGTCGGCGTAGTCGTTGACCACCGTCAGGGGCAGCGCATCGGACTGCACGGACATGATCATGATGGGCGAGTCGGCCGGGTTGATCTTGCGGAAGGTCGGCGGATTGGGCAGGTTCGAGGGCAATTGCCCGGTGGAGGCGTTGATGGCCGCCTGCACGTCCAGCGCGGCGGCATCGATGTTGCGGTTGAGATCGAACTGCAGCGTAATCTGGGTGGTCCCCAGGGTACTCTGCGAGGTCATCTGCGACAGGCCGGCGATGAGCGAGAACTGTCGCTCCAGCGGCTGCGCCACGTTGGAGGCCATGGTCTCGGGACTGCCTCCGGGCAATTGCGCCGTCACCTGAAGGGTGGGGAAGTCGACCTGCGGCAGCGGTGCCACCGGCAGCAGCGGCCAGACCGCAATCCCCACCAGCAGGAGGGCGATGGCCAGCAGCGTGGTGCCGATGGGGCGCTTGATGAAGGTGGCCGAGACGCTCACTTGGTGCTTCCTTTCGTCTGGGCACCGGACGACTGCGGCTTGCTTTCGACGATGCGGCTGCCGGGCTTGAGCTTGTACTGTCCGTCAATGACCACGCGCTGGTCAGCGCTCACGCCGCTGTCGGCGGCCAGGACGGCAATGCCGTCCTGGATACGGTCGACCTTGACCGGCTGCATGTCGGCCTTGTCGTCCTGGTCGATGGCATAGACGTAGGTGCCTTGCTGGTTGCGCTGGATGGCCGCTGCCGGGACCGTCAGGGCGTTGCCGTGGCTGTTCATCTGCAGGCGGGCATTGACGTACTGGCCTGGCCAGAGCGTGTGTTGGGCATTGTCGAAGCGCGCCTTCAGTTGCACGGTGCCGTTGCCGGTGTTGATCTGGTTGTCCAGCAGCACCAGTTTGCCGGTGGCCAGTATCTCCTGCGAATCGCGCGCATAGGCGATCACCTTGAGCGGCTGCTGGCTGCTGCGCTGAGCGCGATTGATGCCGACCACGGCGTCTTCCGGCAAGGTGAAGACCAGGGTGATGGGATCGATCTGGTTGATCACCACCAGCCCGTTGGCATCGCTGGCATGCACGATATTGCCCGGATCGACCAGACGTGCGCCGACGCGCCCCGAGATGGGCGCATGGATGGTGGTATAGCTCAGTTGCACCCGGGCATAGGCCACTTGCGCCTCATCGGTCTTGACCGCAGCTTCCAGCTGCGCCACCAGCGCCTTCTGCGTATCGAGCTGCTGCTGTGTCGCGGCATCCTGGCTGCGCAGGGTGGTATAGCGCTGCAGGTCCAGTCGCGCATTCATGAGGGTGGCGGCGTCCTTGGCGCGCTGCGCCTCGGCCTGGGCCAGCTGTGCCTGCAGGGCACGCGGGTCGATCCGGGCCAGCAGTTGTCCCTTCTTGACCTCGGCACCTTCCTGGAACCCGACCTGGTCCAACTGGCCGTCGATGCGCGTCCTGACGACCACGCTGGCATTGGCGGTGACGGTGCCGACCCCGGCCAGGTAGAGCGGCAGATCGCGCTCCTGTACGCGGGCCAGCGAGACCGACACTGGCGGTGTTGCCTTGGCAGCCGGCTGGTCGGCGGCGCGGGCGCGCTGCAGGGTGATCCAGCCGCCAGCACCGGTGGTGAGGATGAGTGCCGTCGCCACGAAGAGGGCCAGGCGGGAGCGTTGCGCAGTCGGGGAAGTGTTGCGGGAGTTGGGTGAGGTGGTCATGCCGGAAACTCGTCCTGGAAAATGCACATGGGATTGGGAAGATGCAGCACGCCCGTCAGCGCGCCGCCATCGGTACCTGCACGCTGGCGGCAGCGGGCTGTCCCACCTGCCAGCCGCCGCCGGTCGCCTTGATCAGCGCGACGCTGGCCACCAGCTGGCGGCCCAGCAGGGTGACGGCACTGCGCTGATTGCTCAGGGACGTGGCCTGGGTGGTCACGACCGACAGGTAGGTGACGGTGCCGGCCTGGTACTGGCGCATGGCCAGCCGTTCGGCCAACTGCGCCGATTGCACCGCCTGGGCCTGGGCCGCGCTTTCCTGGTCCAGCACACGCAAGGTGGAGAGGTTGTCTTCCACGTCCTGCAGAGCGGCCAGGACCGTCTGCTTGTATTGCGCAGCGGCGGCGTCATAGGCGGCGACAGCGGCATCGTTGCGGGCACTGCGTGCGCCGCCATCGAAGAGGGTCTCGGCCAGCGCTGCGCCCAGCGACCAGACGCGGCCCGGGGTATTGAACAGATCGGCCAGGGAAGCGCTGTTGTAGCCCCCGCTGGTCGACAGGGTCAGGGTCGGGAAGTAGGCTGCACGCGCCACGCCGATGTTGGCATTGGCGGCGGCGGCCAGGCGTTCGGCATTGGCGATGTCGGGACGGCGTTCCAGCAGGTCCGAGGGCAGTCCTGCCGGGATCTGCGGCAGGCTGGCTTGCAGGTGCAGGGCGTTGGCATCCATGCCGCGGTCGCTGGCCGCGGCGGGCGGCAGCGGTGCCAGGCTGAAGGCGGCCGGCGCCTTGCCGATGAGCATGGCGATGGCGTGTTCCAGCTGGTTGCGGGTGGCGTCCAGATCGATCCATTGGGCTTGGGCAGCGCGCAGTTGCGTATCGGCCTGGGCGACGTCGGAGCGCAGGGCGGTACCGGCTTCGTATTGATGCGTGGTCAGTTGCAGGGAGCGTGTATAGGCCGCCACGGTGCGGCGATACAAGTCTTTCTGCAGGTCGGTCACGCGCAGTTGCAGGTAGTTTTGCACCAGGGTCGCCTGAATTGCCAGGCGGGCAGCCGCGAGGCTGGCGGCACTGGCTTCGGCGCCGGCGTCACCGGCCTCGGCGCCACGGCGGATGCGGCCCCAGAGGTCGGCCTCCCACGAGGCGTTCAAGCCCACGGTATAGCTGTCGCCCAGGCGTTGTACGCCGTTGGTATTGGTCTGTGCGCGCGTGGCCCCGGCCTGCGCACCGATGGTCGGCCACAGGCTGGCCCGCGCCGCCGCAGCCGTGGCCTGGGCCTGGCGATACTGGGCCGCAGCCTGCTGGATGGTCTGGTTGGCGGCGTTGGCCTGACTGACCAGCTCATCGAGGACGGGGTCGCCATAGGCTTCCCACCAGCGCTGGCGATCATCGACCTGGCGCGGGACGGCGACTTTCCAGGGGCCCTGTTCCTTGTAGGCCGCGGGCAGGTCGATGGCCGGGCGCACATAGTCGGGTCCGACCGCGCAGCCGCCCAGGAGCGCAGCCAGCACCAGTACCGTCATTGCCTTCTTGGCGCGGAAGGCGAAGTGTTGTGGAGGATGAGTGAAATGACGAAGACGGGCGCTGGCTGCGACGCGGCAAAACGGGACGACCATAGGGCTCACGATGATGGCTTGCGGATGAAGGACCGGCCGGCCTGGCGGCACCCCTCAGCGCCCAAGGCCGACCTCGGCTTACGGCGACAATGTAAGCGTTGACACTCAACGCGAGGCTGACATCAAGATGACAATTTTGTCAGCCAGGGCGCACACCGGTGTAGGCCGCGCGCGGGCGGATCAGCCCACCGCTGCGTCCTTGTTCGAGGGCGTGGGCGATCCAGCCTAGCGAGCGGCCCAGGGCGAACAGCCCGAAGGCGCTGCCCGGTGGCAGTTGCAGATGGCGTCGCAAGGCGACCAGGGCGAAATCGACGGAGGGAGGATGGCCGGTCAGCGTGCGCACTGCCTCGATCACGGCTTGCCAGCGCGGATGCGACGATAGCAGGGGGGCCAGCAGGGCGCTGGCCCGCACGTCACCCTGCGGGTAGAGATGGTGGCCAAAGCCGGGGAGTTCCTCGCCGCGTGCCAGCCGTTCTTGCACGGCGGCAACCGGGTCGGCCTGATTGTCCAGCGCATCAAGCAGCGCTTCGACGCGCGCCGTGGTGCCACCGTGCAGCGGGCCGGACAAGGCGGCCAGGCCGCCGATGATGGCGGCTTGCAGACTGGCACCGGTCGAGGCAACACAACGGGCGGTGAAGCCGGAAGCATTCAGTTCATGATCAGCGCACAGCACCAGGGCTCGCCTGACCAACTGGGCAGCGGCCTCATCGAGTCCCCAGGCGCTGGCGCATTGCAGGTGCAGGGGGCCGGTGGCGGGGGCGGTTCCCAGCAGGCAGGCCGCCAGGCGGCGCACCAGCAGGCCGCAGCTGGCCAGTTGCCGCGGCCGGGGCAGATGCCATTGGGCGCCGATGTCCTCGCCGCAGGCCAGGGCGAACAACGGTAACAGCGTCTGTTCGGCGCGGCCCCTGGCCCAATCGGCCTGTACGGTGGCCAGCCGGGCGCAGACGGTCGGCAGCGTCCCATCGAAGGCATCCTCCACGTTGCAATCCCACAGCAAAGCGGCCACCTCCTCGACGGTGGCCGTCGCGCTGAGCTGCGCGGCATCAACGCCCCGGTAGTAGAGCCTTCCGTCTTCGATCAGCGTAAGCGCCGACTCCAACACCGGCAGCCCCCAGTCCAGCGTGGCGCGCGCCACTTCGCGCGGCTTGCGGCCACGGCTACGATTGGCCGCCAGTCGCTCGACATCGGTGGCGAGGTAGCGGCTGTCGCGGGCTTGCCCGCCGGGGTGGGCGTGCAGCAGCCCGCGACTGACATAGGCGTACAGCGTCTGGCGTGATATGCCCAGCAGGGTGGCGGCCTCGGCAGAGGTCAGGTAGCGGCTCATGGGTCAATGGATGCTTGGATAGGTTGATTAAATTAATCAATATTGACGATTAATTCAAGCGGGGTATCCTGAGTGTATTCATTTCAATTGCTCAGCAAGGGGACTTTCATGACTTCGCACGCAACCGCACAGGCCATGCTTGGCCAGATCTGGAACGCACTCGACGGCCATCCTGAGGAACTGGCCTCCGTCCGCTACGTCGGCCAGGGGGCCCTGCCCTCGGTCTTCGCCACCACGGATCTGGCCCAGGCCTCGGTGGCCGCCGCCGGACTGGCCCTGGCCGGACTGGTCCAGAGCGACGGTGCCGCGCCTGCGGAGGTGGTCTGTGACCGCCGCCTGGCGGCGATGTGGTTCAGTGGCAGCCTGCGCCCGCAGGGTTGGGCGCCGCCGCCCTTGTGGGATGCGGTGGCGGGGGACTATCGCGCCGCCGATGGCTGGATACGCCTGCACACCAACGCCAGCCATCATCGTGCGGCGGCACTGGCCGCGCTGGGGCTGGACGCCCGGCAGGCCACGCGCGAGGAAGTGGGGCAGGCCGTCGCGCGCTGGAAGGCGGGCGAACTGGAAACTGCGGTGGTAGCACAGGGAGGTTGCGCTGCTCAAATGCGCAGCCAGGCGCAGTGGGCTACCCATGCGCAAGGTGCGGCCGTAGCCGCAGAAGCGCTGGTTGCACGGCAAGGCGTCGAGGCCGCCGCGCAGCCGTCGGGTTCCATCGATCCACGGCGACCCCTGGCGGGAGTGCGGGTACTGGATCTGACGCGGGTGCTGGCCGGGCCGACGGCCACGCGCTGGCTGGCCGGTTTCGGGGCCCAGGTGTTGCGCATCGACCCGGCCTGCTGGGAGGAGCCCGGGGTGGTCCCCGAGATGACCCTGGGCAAGCGCTGTGCCGGGCTCGATCTGCGCCAGCGTGCCGATCTGGCTTGCCTGGAGAATCTGTTGCGCCGGGCGGACGTGCTGGTACATGGCTATCGCGCCGATGCACTGGAACGCCTGGGCCTGGGCGTGCAGCGTCGGCGCGAGCTCAACCCGGCTCTGGTGGACGTGGCCTTGAACGCCTACGGCTGGAGTGGTCCGTGGGCGCAGCGGCGCGGTTTCGACAGCCTGGTGCAGATGAGCAGCGGCATTGCCGAGGCCGGCATGCGCGCCGCCGCCAGCGACAAACCCGTGCCGCTGCCGGTACAGGCCCTGGATCACGCCACCGGCTATCTGATGGCCGCCGCCGCCGTACGCGGTCTGACGCTGCGCCGGATCGCCGGTGAAGGCAGCCAATACCGCCTGTCGCTGGCGCGCACCGCGCAGTTGCTGGCCGATCATCCCGCCGCCTCGGGGCTGGCCGGACTGGCACCGGAAACGCCAGCCGACCTGCATCCGCATCTGGAACAGACCGTCTGGGGCCCGGCCCGGCGCTTGCGCGCGCCGCTCAGCGTGGGCCATGCCGAGATGGCCTGGGATCATCCGGCCTCGCCCTTGCGTTCGGCGCGGCCTGAGTGGCTCTGATTTCGTTTAACATGATGGCCTTGTGAATACGGGGCAGGCAGGCGGCATCATGACATCCACGCTCAAGGAACTGGTGGCAGGCAACAAGGGCCTGCTGGCCTTCATCGCGCTGATGGTGGTGTTTCGCAGTGCCATCGCCGACTACAACGTGGTACCCAGCGGTTCCATGCTGCCGACCGTGATGGTGGGGGACCGCATCCTGGTCGACAAGCTGGCCTACGACCTGCGCCTGCCGCTGACCCATATCAGTCTGTGGCGCCTGGGCGAGCCGCGACGCGGCGACATCGTCACCATCGATTCGCGGCAGGCCGGCGAATTGCTGCTCAAGCGTATCGTTGGCCTGCCTGGTGACGTGGTGGAACTGCGCGACAACGTGCTCTTCATCAATGGCCGGGCCGCCAGCTACGGTCCGGCCCACGCCCCTCGCGAAAGCGGTGACGGCATCGACCAGGCGCGCTACCGCGATGAAGAGATCGATGGCATGAACCACCTGGTACGCCTGTCCGCAGCGCATCCCAGCCTGCACAGCAGCTTCGGCCCGGTGGTGGTGCCGGCCGATCACTACATGATGCTGGGCGACAATCGCGACAACAGCATGGATTCCCGCTATTTCGGTTTCTTTGCCCGCAGCGAGCTGATGGGACGTACCCGTCGCATCGCCTTTTCCCTGGACGCCGACCACTTCTTCAAGCCGCGCCCGGATCGCTTCGGTCTTCGCCTGGATGCGGTGACCCGACCGCAGTGAGATTTCGGCGATTTTTTGTCACAATAATCTTCGTTTTTTTGCTGTCAATCGCTCAAGTTGTCCAAAAGCATGCCGTTACCAGTGACGGAAAACATGCCTTTGTCATCTGGAGCACATCATTTCTCTCACCTTCATCTCCGATCCGGCCACCGGTCGCCGCAGGAATGCCGTCAGTCATGACGCCATCCTCGATGCCACTTATGTGATGCTCGAGGAGATCGGTTTCGACAAGCTCTCCCTGGAAGGGGTGGCGGCGCGCGCCGGCGTGGGCAAAGCCACCATCTATCGCTGGTGGCCCAACAAGAGCGCGCTGGCCATGGAAGCCCTGCTGCGTGCGGTGGAACCCCTGCCAGCGCTGGGCGACAGCGGTTCGACCCGCGTCGACATCGAGCAGCACATGCTGCAACTGTCCCAACTGTTGCGCGGCAAGTCCGGCCGGGTGGTGCGCGAGATGATTGCCCTGGCCCAGTTCGAGCCGGAAAGCCGTCGCATTTTCAATGACAACTACCTGGAGCCGCGCCGCCTGGCGCTGGTCAATGTACTGCGCCGTGGTGCCCAACGCGGCGAGTTCCGGGAGGATGCCGACCTCAACCTGGTCTTCGACCTGCTGTATGCCCCCGTACTGCAGCGCCTCCTGACCGGCAGTGCCGACATCGACGAGCGCCAGATTCAGTCCCAACTGAAGCTGGTCCTGGGCAGCATCGCGCTGTCCCAACCCTTTTTGACGTCTAGTAAAATTTCGAGCCAACAAGCGTAAATTTTGTTGAGCAGTCCCCTGATTGCACCTAGAATCCGAGACGAAACGTATCGTATTGGTTCTGGGTAAGTGAACTTTTGCGTCAAAAATCAGCGATTCCGGGCAGCCGGGAGAAGCTGGAAGCGCCAGCAGACGGCGCCACACGACGATAAAAATCCATCTCTTCCTCCGCAGAGGGTGCGGAGGACAGCCCACGGGAAATGCGAGCCGCCTGCATGCCGGGCGTCCTGTTGCTTTCCATGCGCCGGTGCAGGCCGGCGCTTGACCAGTCTACGTTGATCCGAACAGACATCGTCGGCTTCCCGCCTCGGGAGGCCGGCACATGGTTGCCGCAGCGCATTTGGGCGTCGTCATGACGGCGCGGTGGCAACCCAGGGGCAGACCACACATGCAAGATATGCCAGTGCAAGGGGGAAACATGCACAGCAACGCAATGCAGCCATGCCGGGGCGGTGACGCCTCCGGGCAGGGAAAACTACGCTGTCGCCGCTATCGCACGATGCGGCGCTGGTGCCTGACCGGCTTTGTCGGCATTCCGCTGTTGCTGGGATTTCTCTGGTTGCAGTTCGCGGCCGCGCGCAACGGTGGCGAATTGTTCTATGCCGATCAGGTCTGCGACTGCCGCCAGGCGATATCGATGTGGGTGCGGGATTATGTCTGGACCCAGATGATCTGGTTGCCGGGCAACATGCTGTTCCTGCTGATCTGGATCGCGCTGGCGGTCAAGCTGTGGAACGGCAAGCGCAACCCTGGCTGAGAACTGAATCAACCGTCGATGTGCGCCACCAGCGGCAGATGATCGGACGCCACCCGTGCCAGTGCGGTGCGATGCACCTGCACCTGCAGCAGGCGCTGGCGCGGACTGATCCAGATGCGGTCCAGCGCCAACAGCGGCCAGCGCGAGGGGAAGGTGGCCGGTGCCGGAGCGGCTTCGAAGTGCGACACCAGCCAGCGCAGCGCGCGCCCCCACATGAACCATTCATTGACATCGCCCATCAGGATCACCGGTGCCTGGTCGGTATCGAAGGCCTGCAGCAGTCGTTTGATCTGGGCGCGCCGCTCGGCAGGCTTCAAGCCCAGATGGGTGGCGATCACCCGCAGCATGTGACCGTGGCAGTCGATATCGGCATCCAGCGCCCCGCGTGGTTCGCGACTGCCGAAGGAAAGGTCGATGCTCTCCTTGGCCAGGATGGGGTAGCGGCTCAGGACGGCATTGCCGTAACGGCGCTCGGCGCTTTGCAGGGTGGGGCCCTCGACCGCATGGAAACCGGTCTCTTCGCGCAGCAGCGCCAGCACATCCGGCTGCGAGCGGCCTCCCAGCGGTACCTCCTGCAGGGCCACCACATCGGCCCGGATTTCCTTGAGCACCCCGGCGATGCGTTGCGGCGCGAAGACGCCATCGGTACCGACGGCACCGTGGATGTTGTAGGTCGCCACGGTCAGCGGCCAGGGATCGCGCTCGCGCAGCGGTACATCCGCCGTGAGGACAAGCTCGGTATCGGCGTGGGGCGCAGACGGCGCAGAGTGGTCCGGCTCACGATGGGACAGGGTACCGGTCGTCATCAGGCCTGCCTTGCCTCCACGCCATGCTCGGCATTGACGCGGGCGATGCCGTCATCGCTCGTCGACGGCGGCGGCGCACTGCGGCGCGCCGCCCTTGCGGAGGTGTTCGACGGTCTTGCCGCGCGCGGCTTGAGCAGCTTCTGCAGGCCAAAGGCCATGAGCATCAAGGCGGCTGTCACGCCGACCAGGATCAGCACTGTCTGCACACTGGGATGACGGATCGCTTCAGCCAGATTGTGCGAAAAGACCACCGTCAGGACGATGCCCGGCGCCATTCCGATCAAGGTGCCCAGCAGGTAATCTCGCAAGCCCAGATGAGATGCTCCCGCCACCACGTTGACCACGGTGAAGGGGGCAATCGGCAGCAGTCGCACCACGGCCATGGCGGCGATGCCGCGCTGGGCAAAGCGGCGGCTGAGCTTGTTGATGCGCGGCCCCAGCATGTCACGCAGGGCATCGTGGCCCAGCCAGTGGCCGAGTCCGAAGCCCAGCAGGGCGCTCAGGCCCACACCCGCGGTGGCATAAAGGCCGCCATTGACGGGGCCGAACACCACCCCCGCCACGGCGATCAGGACGGTAATCGGCACCATCAGCATGCCTGCCACCACGAAAGCGGCAATCACGATGGCCGGCGTGAAGGGCATCTGGTCGACGCTGCGCGCCAGCGCAATGAGTGCGCTCAGATTGATCCATTCGCGCAGCGGGGTGAAGCGCCAGGCCAGCGCAAAGATCACCAGCGCCACCGCCAGCACGCCCAGGCCGATCATCCGGCGCGGCACCGGCTTCCTGGCACTGCGCGGCACATAGGCATCGACGATCTCATCGGGGCTGACAGGGCGCTCGGGATCGAAGACGGCGTTGTCCTGGGTCAAGGCGTCCAGTTCGGGAATCAGGCGCGGATCCATCGGCCGCAGCTCACGCCGGCCAGCCTGGCGCAACCTTGCAATCGCGGCGTGCAGGCCGTGCTCCTGCTGCATGGCGGCCCGCACGTCCTGCACTGAGCAGCCCAGATGTTCGGCCAGCAGACGATTGCGCATGAGGGCGATGGCGGTGCGGATCTGCTCCTCTTTGGCGGCATCGCCCTGTACCTCGATAGTGAGGCTGCATTCGGTATCGAAGGCCATGGAGCGATTGCTCATGTTGGCCGAACCCACCGAGAACAGGCGGTCATCCATGGCAAAGACCTTGCTGTGCACATTGAGGCAGCAGCCATCCTCCAGTCCGGGCAAGTGCGGGCAATACATCTGGTAGCGGGCGGCGGCATGCTCGCCCTGGTTTTCCAGTGCCGTCTTGAGGCGGTGGTGGATGCGCGCCCGCAGCGCGCCCATGGTGGCCTGCTCCAGCCAGCCGCTCTGGGTCTGGGGCGAGATCACGGCCACTTCCGGGCCTTGGGGTTCGCGCAGGCGTGCGCCGATGGCTTCGGACAGTACGTTCGAGGTGAAATACTGGTTTTCGAAGAAGAGGTGATGCCGTGCTCCCGCGATGGCATCCAGATACAGCTCACGGATTTCGAAGACGCCCGGGCGGTCCTCATAGGCCGGTTCGGTACGGGAGATGCCGATCTGCAGGTCGCACAGATCGGGCTCGACACCGTGTGGCCATGGATCGTCGGCAGGCAGGGCCGGCACCGTTGACCAGGACGTGCGCCGCTCGGCATAGCCGGCCAGGGCCCAGCGTCGGCGCGCCAGTTCACCCAGGGCGCGGGCGACATCGCCATCGGCCATGGCCTGGACATCATGGAAGGGAGCGTAGGGCTTGTCATCGGGATCGCGCCGCAGCGGGTTCTCGGGCAAGTGATCGGGGGTATCCCAGCGGCAGCGCGTCAGGTCCAGCCCGCCCACGAAGGCCAGCCTGTCGTCGATCACCACGATCTTCTGGTGATGCGACGCTCCCACCGGATGCCGCGCGTCAGTGCGGAAGTGCAGGCGCTTGTTGCGCGGGCGGCCGGGCTTGCGGGCCATCATCCATTCGCGTTCGAGCGCGTAGAGCATGGCGTAGTCCCAGTTCAGCACATGGATGTGCAGATCCGGCTGGCGCTCCACCAGTGCGTGCAGCAGGTCGCCCAGCTGCGGCGGAAAGCCGTCATCGGTGACACCGGGGACCAGCACGGTGCGGCTGTCGATGTCCCAGCCCAGGATGTAGACGCTGTGCCGTGCATTGAGCAAGGCCAGGCGCAAGGTACGGAAATAATCGGCCGCATCGATGAGCAGCTTGAACCGGTCCGCGTGCGCCAGCCGCCAGCAATTGCGGCCGGGTTGCAGCAGCCCGGCCGGCGAGCGGTCCTGGGCAGTAGGGATCTTGTCGCTCATGGTGTGCTGCTCCTCCATAGGGAAAGCGTGAGGGCGGCACGACGACGCGCACGGTGCCGCAAAAAGCTTCACCTTAGAATCTTCCTGCATCGCCGCCCATCGGACAGCCCCCCAAGCTGATGTAGGAAGATGCTGTCGCGCCGCGCCCGTCGGTGATCAAATGCGAGTTTCCCGATAGTGACGAAGATGTGAATTTTTGTTGTCACGCAGTAGTAATACTTGAGTGCAACAATGCGCCCCGCATCCAGACCGGCTGTTCATTCGTTCAGTTTCCAGGGAAGAAACTGAAGCAAATGATCAAACTTCGCCGGTTCACCGCCACCTCAAGGGGAATTCCATGACCATCCGCATGCGTATCACGCTTTTGGTGATACTTACCTTCGTTGCTATCGCCGGTATTGGCGGCTATGCCATGATGCAGTCCCGCAGCAGCGCCCTCGAGGTACGCTCGGTCACGGAAGGCGTCATGCCCAGCGTGCTGGCGTCGGCCGACCTGATGGGGCAGTTGAAGGATGTGCAGCTGGCCGCGATGGTGATGGTCAACGAGACCGACAAGCAGCTGGTGGCCCAGGAAAACGACAAGCTGGCCGAGAAGAAGGCGGTGCTGGAGAAGGCCCTGGCGGCCCAGACCCGACAGGCTCAGGGTGTGGCCCAGCACGGCTTGATCGAGCAGGCCAGGGAGAGCCTGGACAATTACTTCGGCGCCATCGATACCACCGCCAAGTTCAAGCTGGCCGGCAAGAACGAGATCGCCCAGGCGCAGTTCTTCGGCGGCGTGATGCAGTACCAGACCGAGCTCGAAGGCATCGTCAACACCCTGCGCATCGAGAAGAACCGTTTCAAGGACAATGCGATCGCCTCGTTGAACGACAAGCTGGCGCAGACCACTACCACCATCAGCATCGTCACCGTGGTGGCGGTGTTGCTGCTGGGTGGCCTGGGCTTCCTGCTGTATCGCCAGATCACCGGGCCGATCAGCCGCATGGCGGCCATGATGGGCGAGATCGCCACCAGCCAGGACTTTACCCGTCGCCTGCCGGTACAGCGCATGGATGAAGTGGGGCACTCCATCGTTGCCTTCAACGGCATGGTCGAGAAGATCGAACTAGCCTCGGCCCAGGTGCGCCAGAAGACTGCCGACATGCAGGCCATGCTGCAGAACATCCCGCAGGGCATTCTGACCATCGTGGACGGCAACAAGGTGCATCCGGAGTATTCCGCCTTCCTCGAAACCGTCTTCGAGACCACCGACATCGCAGGTCGCGACGTGATGGAGCTGGTCTTCTCCAACACCAACCTGGGCGCCGACACCCTCTCGCAGATCGAAGTCATCGGTGGTGCCTGCATCGGTGAAGACCTGATGAATTTCACCTTCAACGAACACCTCATGGTCGGCGAAATCGAAAAGACCATGGCCGATGGCAGCGTGAAGATCCTCGATCTGTCCTGGTCGCCCATCACCGATGAAGAGGACAGGGTGATTCGCCTGATGCTGTGCGTACGCGACGTGACCGAGCTGCGCCAGCTGGCTGCCGAAGCCAACGAGCAGAAGCGCGAACTGGAAATGATCGGCGAAATCCTCGCCGTCGCGCCGGCCAAGTTTGCCGACTTCATCGGCAGCGCGCGCCGCTTCCTGGACGAGAACGAGCAGATCGTCCACCAGAACCCGGAAGCCACCGCCTTTGCCATCGCCAAACTGTTCCGCAACATGCACACCATCAAGGGCAACGGTCGTACCTATGGCCTGCTGCACCTGGCCAACGTCGTTCACCAGACCGAGCAACACTACGACGACCTGCGCCACGCCGACAGCGGCGCTGTCTGGAGTCAGGAAGCGCTGCTGCTGCAACTGGCGCAGGTGCGCGAGATCATCGACCGTTACGCCCGTATCAACGACGTGACCCTGGGTCGTGGTGCGGCTGCGGGTGTGGAAGCGGTGCTGCCGGGTTATGCGCGCCATGTCCTGACCATCGACCGCAAGCATATCCAGGACAGCCTGCTGCGTCTGGAAAACGTCAATACCGCCAACCTGCATGAACTGGTGGCCGTGCGCAACGATGTGCGCCGCACCCTGCGCCTGCTCGGTACCGAGACCATCGAGGAAGTCCTGGCTCCGGTCATCGATTCGCTGCCGGCCCTGGCGGAGGATCTCGGCAAGGCGGCTCCGGTCGTGCTGATCGATGACAACGGCTACGTGGTCCACAGCTTCGCCTCGCCGCTGCTGCAGAACGTCTTCATGCACCTGATCCGCAATGCGGTCGATCATGGCCTGGAGACCGGTGAAGAACGCCTGGCCAAGGGCAAGCCGGAGGCCGGCACCATCAAGCTGGAGATGGGCGTGATGGACGACATGTTCCAGATGGCCCTGTCCGACGATGGCCGCGGACTGGCGCTGCACAAGGTGCGGCAGATCGGCATCGAGAAGCAGCTCATCACGGTGGACCAGGTGCTCACCGATGCCGAGATTGCACGGCTGATCCTGCAACCGGGCTTCTCCACCCGCAGCGAAGTGACCGAGGTCTCGGGACGCGGCGTGGGCATGGATGCGGTGTTGGACTTCGTGACCCGCGAACACGGCAGGATCGAGATCCGTTTCATGGATACCGAGGAAGGCGCAGCCTTCCGCACCTTCCAGATCATCGTCATGCTGCCCGAGAACGTGGCGGTGGAAGTCGACGGCATCGATGTCCCTTACCCCATGGCGGGGCAGGACGTGGCCGCACCGGTCGTGCTGCCGCAGGGCGGCGACGAGCAGGTGGCCTGAGCTTCCGGGCTGCGATCACGGACCATCATCAAGACAGCAGGAAAACCGATCCATGTTTCATTCTCTTCTCCTGGTGGCGCTGGGCGGCGTGCTGGCCGGTCTGCCGCTGGCCGGGCTGTGGTTGCGCCAGAAACGCCGTGCGCGCCAGCTCATCGATGCCGGCCAGCTCGAACGGGTGCGCGACCAGGCCCAGGCCACCCTGGCCGAGCAACAGCAGCAATGGGCCGAACTTCAGCAGCAGCTGGAGCAGGATCGCCTGGCGGCCCAGGAGCACATGGCCGCGATGCGCCGCGAGAGCGAGGCCATGCTGGCCCGCCTGTCCAGCGCGCAGTCCGACCATGTCTCACGCGTGCGCCAGAGCTGCGACGAGTCGCAAGACACCATCAGCAAGCTGCTGGGCCTGGTGCGCACCTTCGAGCGCTGGCACGACGACATGAACGAACTGATCGCTCACAATCGCGAGATGCACCGCAAGAACGACGAGTTCGCCCTGATCGTGAACCAGGTCATCATCGTGGCCCTCAATGCCTCCATCGAGGCTGCGCGCGCCGGGGTGCATGGTCGTGGCTTTGCCGTGGTGGCACAGGAAGTGCGTGATCTGGCGCAGCGTGCCGAGAAACTTTCCAAGAGCTATCGCGCCAACCTGTACCAGAACGACCTGATCACCACCACCACCTTCCAGGACCTGCAGGCTGGCGGCAAGATGATCATGGGCGCCGTCATCGGCCTGGACCTGATCAACAAGAAGACCCGCCAGGCCCTGGCTGAAGCCGCATGAGCGCCAACGACATGGACGAATTGCAGGCGGTGGCCGAGGTGGTGGGCGACGAACGCATCAGTGCCAGCGCCCGCGACGGCTTCGATAGCCTGCTGCTGCAGGCGCTGCGCAGCAGCCTGATACCTGCGGACACCAGCGCGGAGATCTCGGTGAGCGAGGATGCGGCCGATCTCACCGATCAGAAGATGGTGGTGCTGACCATCTCGTCTTACCTGTTCCGCCTGATGGTGATGTTCCACTTCAGGCCCGACGCCGGCACCCGTGCGCATTTTGCGCGGCTCACGCGAGCCGCCGCCGGCGAGATGGACTATCAGGCCCTGCTGGATGCCATCGCCGAATGCGGCAATCTTTGCTGCGGCATCTTCAACCGCGAGCTGGGGCGTTATTTTCCGCACCTGGGCATGTCCACGCCCAATGTGATTGATACCCGGTGTGTGGCTTATCTGCAAAAACTGAACTGTGCGCACGTACGGCATTTCGCCATCGACCTGCCGGAGGTGCCGCGCCTGCATGTCTCGCTGGCGGTCTGCGCCTACGACCGGCTGGACTTTGCCGTGGCAGCGGGCGAAGCGGGCGATGCCACGGGCGAACTGGAACTGTTCTGACCCATCAACGATTCGGGGGAATCTCATCACCATGGAAACCACTGCCAGCCTTGACGACGCCGTCACCAGCAAGATTCTGGTGCTCGATCGTGACGCCGATTGCTACGACACCATCAAATCCTTTTGTGATCGCCACAATCTGGTGGGCCTGAAGGCCCATGAGGAACACGTGATGGCGGTCCTGCGCAGCAACGTCGATCTGGGCGGCATCATGCTCTCGGAAAGTCTGGCCGGACTGGGCGGCACGGTGTCGGGCCTGGCCCGTCGCATTCGCGAGGTACGTCCGGAACTGCCGATCTTCCTGCGCCGTCGCCGCGAGAGCGTGGATAGTGAATTGTCCGAACGCGACAGCGAACTCTTCAGTGCCGTCTACCGCATCGAGGATATCGATGCGCTGGCACCGGCGGTGGCCTCGTCCATCTTCAGCCAACGCTATCCCAATGCGCTGGTGCGGGGCATTGCCGAGATCAGTCGCATGGTGCTGGAGAGCCAGTTCCCCGGCAAGCAGGTGGAGATCGAACAGCCTTACCTGGTACGCGACCGCATCATCTTCGGCGAGGTGTTCACGCTCATCCCGCTGGAGAGCAGCTGGTGCCGTGGCTACATGATGCTGCAGGCTGAACAGAAGACGTTGCAGGCACTGGCTCCGGAGGAGTCGGGTGATTTCCGCCATCTCAACAATGCGCTGGGCGAACTGACCAATCTGATCTGGGGCTGGTTCAAGAACCGCTTCATCAACCAGGCCCCGCCCATCCATCAGTTGAGCCAGGTGCCGATCATCATCAATCATCAGCATCGCTACATTTCCTTCGGTTCCGAGGATGCGCAGCTGTGCTTCAAGTATCTGCTGCGCCGTGATGACGATGCACCGCTGGTGCTGTTGCAGCGCTTCATCTTCAACCTGTCTTGGTCGCCGGAGGATTTCACCGAGAACCAGACCTCTGTCGAGGAACTGTTCGAATCCGGCGAACTGGAACTGTTCTGAAACCGGGCTGCCCGGCACTGATTTACCTTCCCCCCCCAAAGCAAAGAGAGCATTCAAGATGGCACAAATCCTGGTAGTGGACGATTCGAGCACCGTGCGCGCCGAAGTCGGTGACTTCCTCAAGAAGAATGGCCTGGACGTCGCCCTGGCCGTGGACGGCCGCGATGGCCTGGCCAAGCTCAAGGGCGACCCGGCCATCAAGCTGGTAGTCTCCGACGTGAACATGCCCAATATGGATGGGCTGACCATGGCCGAGAAGATCCGCAGCGAACTGGGCAATGCCAGCGTGAACATCATCATGCTGACCACCGAGAATTCGCCCATCATGAAGGAGCGCGGCAAGGCGGCCGGCATCAAGGGCTGGATCGTCAAGCCCTTCAAGGGGGAGGCAGTATTGCCGACCTTCAAGAAGCTGGTGGGCGTCTAAGCCCTGCCTGACGGGCGATCAAGCCGGCTCCCTGCCGCAAGGGGCCGGCTTCATTTTTCTTCCAGCACCAATTCGAAGCAGATCAGGACCGGATTGCGACCGCGTGCGAGCACACCCTCGCAGACCTCGCCTTGCGGATTGATGAGCCCGATGTCCAGCTGCCCGCGGCCCTCGCGAACTTCGCCCGAGCGAATCAGGATTTCGGTGGCGCGGTCCTCCAATACCCGTCCATCCGCGAATTCGGCGCCGATGATGCTGCCCACGCTGCCGCGCACGATGGCATGGTCGATGCCATGTGCTGCACAGGCGCCTTCGACGGCGATGGTCAGGTCCTGGTCCGGGCGGATGCGCGCCAGCACGACGCGTTTGCCGCTGCTCGCAGTGGGCCGGTCGCTGAGGCGGGTGGGGTAGAACAGGGTGAAATTGGTTTCAGGGTCGTAACGGGTCGCCATGGTGGCGTCGTGCAGTCCCCAGGCTTGCGCCGGTGTACTGGTCGCGACCATGGTCTTTTCCATCATCAGATGCCCGCCCTGGCGCTGGCCGTTGCGGCCGCGCCAGACGGCGTGACAATGCACGAAGGGTTCGCCGTCCTTGCGGCCCACGGTGGCGCAGGCATATTCGATGAGCGTGCCTTCCTCCATGGCATGCGGCGCACTGTAGAAGGCGGCATGCTGGTCATCCACCGCCAGCGCGGGCATGAGGAAGTGCAGGGCGGCAATCGGCAGGTTGGCAAAGCGCACGGTGCCGCCCTCCAGGCCTGCGCGCGCCAGGGGAATGCAGATGGCGTCCCGCAGGTTGAGGCCGGCTTCGAGGGTGAAATCAAGCTGCATCGCCGGACCCGCCAGCGCGACGATGCGCTGCGGGTCGGGCGTGCCGGGATGGCGGACGGTGCGGGCGAAGGATGGTGCGACGACTGGCATGGGGTCTCCTGGTCAGCTGGCTGCGGGCGGTGCGGCTTTGGCGGGCCGTCTGGGCATATCGGGAGCAAGGATTATCGCGCGTTCGATGCAAGCATGCGGGTGAATGTTTTTAATCTTCCGGCATGACGGAAAAGTCTTGATCAAATAATGCGGACGATTGTTTGAGGAGATTTCCAGCCTGGAACAGTTGCACTTCTGCAAGGGAACGCACGGGAAATCGGCATTTACCCTGACACCGTCCGTACACATCAGCTTCGATCAGCAGTACGGATCATGGCCGGGGCCATTACAGTCCCAGTACACTTTACTGTACAGTTCTGGCGCCGACATCCTCTCTCACAAGACCGGATGTCGGTCCTGGTCCAAGCTCACTGCTCGGCAACGCTCTCCTGCGCGCTCTCCGCCCGGCGGCGCGCCCGATAAGCCCCGATCTCCCCGATCTTCAAGCCCTCCGGCAGCCGCAGATACTTGCCTTGTCCCACCCGCTGGGCATGATAGATCCCGGTATGCCCTGAAAACAGGTAAGCCACCACGCAAGCTAGCGCCGCAAACGGTCCAATCTCCGGACCGAACAGTTCGATGGCCATGATGGTGGAGGCAATCGGCGTGTTGGCCGCACCCGCAAAGATCGCGACGAAACCGATTCCCGCCAGCATCGAGAACGGCAGATGCAGCAGCGGCGCCATGGCATTGCCCAAGGTCGCGCCGATGTAGAAGAGTGGTGTGACTTCGCCACCCTTGAAGCCGCTGCCCAGCGAGGTCACTGTAAAGACCAGCTTGCCCAGAAAGTCCCAAGGGGCCAGCGGATGCTGGAAGGCTTCCACGATCACCGGGATACCCAGACCAATATAACGATGTGTGCCGATCGCCCAGACCGCCACCGCGACCACCGCGCCGCCGATGAAAGGCCGCAGCGGCGCATAGCTGACATGACGCTTCATGAAGGCCGACAGGCGGTGTGTGCTGTTGGCAAACACCATCCCCGCCAGCCCGAAGACCACGCCCGCCGCGATCACCGCTGCCACGCTCCAGAGCGCGACAGGCGCACTGCCGCTCATGAGGTAGTGCGTATGATGCACCCCCCAGGCCAGGCCGACCTGGTCGGCCGCGATGGCAGCGACGAAGCAGGGCAGGATGGCGTCATAGCGCATGCGGCCGATGGCCAGCACTTCCAGCCCGAAGAGCGCGCCTGCCATGGGGGTGCCAAACACCGAGGCAAAGCCGGCGCTGATGCCGGCCATCAAGAGAATGCGCCGGTCCTGGGTGCGCAGGCGCAGCAGGTGCGTGAGCTGGTCGGCCAGCGCCCCCCCCATCTGTACGGCCGTCCCCTCGCGGCCCACCGAGGCGCCGAAAAGATGCGACATCACGGTGCCAAACAGCACCAGCGGCGCCATCCGCAGCGGGATCACCTTGCGCGGATCGTGGATCTCATCGATGAGCAGGTTGTTGCCAGCTTCCACCGGCTTGCCGGTATGCAGATACAGCCAGCCCACGGCAAAGCCGCCCAGCGGCAGCAGCCAGATGATCCATGGATGGGCTTCCCGCCATTGGGTGGCATAGTCCAGCGCGAAGAGGAAGAAGGCCGAGGCCGATCCGGCCAGTACCGCGATCAGGCAGGCAATCAGACACCATTTGAGAATGTAAGGCAGCAGGTGCAGCTGTTCGGGGATATTTTGATTTTTCATGTAACCAGAGTGCTGAATGAACATCCTGGCACACGGAGCGTGGAGCGCGCGAAGCAGAAAGGCGAACGCCTACAGCCCCGGATTGCCAGGTCACTGTAGGCATCATCAGCCCCAACATGAAGTTGGTGGCGGTTGGAGGAGGAATGCCATCTCCTTGTCGGCGATAGTAGCAATTTTGCAGCTCATCGGCAACGGTGCGTTGCTTGTCACCGACAGGGTGTGGCGGTAATCATGCCCGCAAGGCCGCTTCCAGGTCACGCATGTGCAGCCAGAGGCGGCCGCTGGTGCCGGCCGTGAGGGCGTGGGCGATGCGTCCGAACCATTGTGGTTGCAGCCTGAGCGCCGTGCGGAAGGCTTGCAGGGCCTCGTCCATGCGATGGACTTCCTGCAGGGCCACGCCCAGGTTGAGGGCGGCATCGGCATAGTCGGGGCGCAATTGCAGCGCCCGGGCGAAGGCCTCGACGGCGGCGGCCGTCTCCTGCAGATCCTGCAGGGTCAGTCCCAGGTTGAACCAGGGTTCGGCCAGGTCCGCGCGCAGGCGGCACGCTTGGGTGAAGGCGGTGCGCGCGGCGGCCAGGTCTCCCAGTTCGCGCAGCGCACTGCCCAGGTTGAGGACGGCTTCCATCGCCTGCGGTGCCAGCGCCACGGCCTGGCGCAGGGCCGTGGCCGCTTGCGCATGACGGCCCAGGGCCGACAGGCTGGTGCCGAGATGGAAATGGGCCTGGCTCAGATCGGGCTGATGGTGCGCCGCCGCCTCGAAACAAGCTACGGCGCCTTCCGGATCGGCGTTGGCCAGCGCAATTCTCCCGGCGATGAGCAACGAGGGTACATGCTGCGGGCGCGGCGCCAGGCTCAGCAGGATATGTTGGCGCGCCTGTGCCAGCGCTTGACGGTTCAGCGCCAGCATGGCCAGCAACTGATGCGCCGCAGGATGTTGGGGGGCCAGCGCCAGCACGGCATGGCTGGCCTGCTCGGCTTGCGCGAAATGCCCGGCATTGTAGTGCTGCAGGGCGCCAGCCAATAGCTGGTCCGGACTGGGCGACGGGGCTGGCATGGGAGCGCTGGGCAGTGGCCGGAAGGCGTCAGCCAGCGGCGCGTTCGACGATGACGTAATGCTTGCGGACCGGCTCGACCACCTCAAAGACACCCTTGAAGCCGGCCGGGATCACCATGGCATCCCCCGGGCCCGCCTCGGCAACCTTGCCTTGCTCATCGATGACGCGGCAGCGGCCCTCCAGCACGCAGAAATATTCATCCTTGTCGGGGGCGAAGGCGATACGCCAGCTGCCTTTTTCGCAGGCCCAGACGCCGGCGTTCATCTGGCCGCTGGCGCTGGTGAAGTAATTCCACGTGGTGCGCAGGGGATTGCCCTCCAGTCGGCGGTCTTCGCGGGGATGGTCGTATTCGGGCGTGGGCGCGGCAAGGCGAAACTGGGTGATGGCGGGTGTGGCGGACATGATCGGCAGGCGTGGCGGTAAAGGGTCGACGATGAGCTCAGCAGTGTAACAGCAGCAGACGCCTGGCCGATGAGGATCAAGGCGCTGAATCGGTCCGGGGAACCGCTATAATGACGCCCCTGACGCGGAAAATGGGCTGCTATATCAGTACCAGTCACTTGGTCACGCCTGCCGATGCAGGACGGTCCTATTTGATGATGCCCTGGCCGTGTCGTGTACATTCATCCCCGTGCGGCCCCGCGCCTGCCTTTCGTCTTTCCTATCGTGACTTACAGTATCAAAGAAATCTTCTATACCTTGCAAGGCGAGGGGGCGCATGCCGGTCGTCCGGCGGTGTTCTGCCGTTTTTCCGGCTGCAACCTGTGGACCGGTCGCGAGGAAGATCGCGCCCGCGCCATCTGCCAGTTCTGCGACACCGATTTCGTCGGCACCGATGGCGAGAATGGCGGCAAGTTCAAGTCGGCCAGCGAACTGGCCGACCGGATCAACAGCTTCTGGCCGGCCCGCCATGCCGCCAGCAAATACGTCGTCTTCACCGGGGGCGAGCCGCTGCTGCAACTGGATGCGGTCCTGATCGAGGCCATGCACGCGGTCGGCTTCGAGATCGCCATCGAGACCAATGGCACCATCGAGGTACCACCGGGGGTGGACTGGATCTGCGTCAGTCCGAAGATGGGCGCGGAATTGAAGGTCAGGCAGGGCAGCGAACTGAAGGTGGTGGTGCCGCAAGCCGGACAGCCGCTGGACGAGTATGAACAACTGGACTTCCGGCATTTCCTGCTGCAACCCATGGATGGCCCGCAGGCGGCGGCCAATACCCGCCTGGCCATCGAGATGGTCAAGAACAACCCGAAGTGGAAGCTGAGCATCCAGACCCACAAGCTGCTCAACATTCCCTGAGCGATTTTTTGCTTTTTTCTTCATGCGGCTGCGCGCCGCATGATTACAATGGCTTTACCCCGCCCGCTGCACGGCTTGTGCGGCCGGCATCCTCGAAGAAACATTCATGCTGACCATTACCCGCAAACTCGAATTCGACGCCGGCCACCGCATTCCGGACCACAAGAGCCAGTGCCGCAACCTGCATGGCCACCGCTATACGCTGGAAATCACCCTGACCGGCGCGGTCATCGACATCGAGGGCAATTCCGACAATGGCATGATCATGGATTTTTCCGACATCAAGGCTCTGGCCAAGGAGCATCTGGTCGACGTCTGGGACCATGCCTTCCTGGTCCATGAAAAGGATGCGCCGGTGCGCGACTTCCTGGCCAGCCTGCCGGGCCACAAGACGGTCATCATCGGCAGCATCCCGACGGTGGAAAACCTGGCCCGCGAAGCCTTCGCCATCCTCAAGGCGGCCTACAAGGACCGCTACGGCACCGGCCTGCATCTGCAAAAACTGGTGCTGCACGAAACGCCCAATTGCTGGGCCGAGATCACGGCGGATTGATGGACGGCGCCAGCAGCCCCTTGCCAGCGGTCATCACGGAGGCCGACCTGCGCCACATGCGCGCTGCGCTCGACCAGGCCAACCATGCCTGGGCGCTGGGCGAGGTGCCGGTGGGCGCGGTGGTGGTCAAGGACGGGGTGGTCATCGCCAGCGGCTTCAACCAGCCCATCGGCAAGCACGATCCGACCGCGCATGCCGAGATCATGGCGCTGCGTCGCGCAGCCGAAAAGCTGGGCAATTATCGTCTGCCTGGCTGTGAACTCTACGTGACGCTGGAGCCCTGCGTGATGTGTTCCGGCGCCATGATGCACGCGCGCCTGGCCCGCGTGGTCTATGGTGCGGCCGATCCCAAGACCGGCGCCTGCGGTTCGGTGGTGAACCTGTTCGAACAGGAGAAGCTGAACCATCATACCGAGCTGCTGGGCGGCGTGATGGCCGAGCAATGCGGGCAGTTATTGAAAGAATTCTTCGCCATGCGACGCGAACAGGTGAAGCAGCAACGGCTGCAGGAAGCCGCCGCGCAAGGCGATGCCCCCACATCAGGTGAACACGCATGAAGACTGCCTCTGCTGGTCGCGAATTGCTGGAAGAACTGGTGCCACCGGGCACCGGGGTGGCCGTCGTCGCCCCCTGCGGTCATGCCGGGCTTGATCCGACCGGCGTACAGCGTGGCGTGGCCTTGCTGGAGTCGCTGGGCTGCCGGGTACGCAACTTCTACGACCACGCCCGGCGTTACCAGCGCTTTGGCGCCAGCGATGAACGGCGTGCTGCGCAACTGATGGAGGCGGCGGCCGATCCGGACATCGACATCATCCTGGGCCTGCGCGGCTCCTATGGCATGAGCCGTATCCTGCCGGCGCTGGATATTGGCGCGCTGGCGGCCAGCGGTAAGCTGCTGGTGGGCTATAGCGATTTCACGGCCCTGCAGTGTTGCCTGTTGGCGCAATCCGGTCATGCCGGTTTCCAGGGGCCGATGCTGTGCGGGGACTTCGGTGCGGAGTCGCCCAACTGGAGCGCGCTGGCGACGCTGTGGCGTACCCTGAGCTCAGCGCAAGTCGTGGTGCGCAACTATGACGGGCAGGACGGGGCGGACAGGGCGCCCAATGGTGATCGCCGTACGGATCCCTTGAGCCCGGTCGTGCAGTGCGCGGGCAAGCTGTGGGGCGGCAATCTGGCAATGGTGGCGCATATGGTGGGTCATCCGCAGTTTCCGTCCATCGAGGGTGGAATTCTGTTCCTTGAGGATGTGAATGAACATCCTTTCCGGGTGGAGCGCATGATCCTGCAGCTGGAGCAGGCTGGCGTGCTCGGTCGGCAGAAGGCCATCCTGCTGGGTGATTTCTCCGCCTACCGGCTCGCCGAGATCGACAACGGCTACGATTTCGGCGAAATGCTGGCCTACCTGCGCGGGCGCATCGCCACTCCCATCGTGACCGGCCTGCCGTTCGGTCATGTGCGCGACCTGGTGACGCTGCCGCTGGGCGCGCATGCGGTACTGGATGCCCGCGGTGCAGAAGGCTTCACCTTGACCTTGTCGGATTATCCGACGCTGACCCGCCGTTGAGGTGCCCGGCGGGCGCGCGGGCAGCCTTCGGCACGACGGAAGAAAAGCTCACTTTTCCTTGATGTCGACCTTGACCGCGTCCTGTTCGACGGTGATCTTGCCCGGCTCGAAGGTCTTGCCGTTCATCTGCAACTGTTCCGGCTTGAAGGTGTAGAGCGCATAGTCGCGCAGGAACTGGTCGGCGGCGGCATTGCCCAGGGCTGTCAACTGCTGCGCATATTGCGGCGGCAAGTCAGTGCTGTCGACCTTGTCCACCTTCGGGCCGTCCAGACGCAGCGTGCGTGTGGACGGATCGTACTTGAAGGCGCTGCTCAGGGTCAGCACCGCGTTGACCGGGCGCTGCAGCAGCAGGGGATTGGCGATCTGGGCGTCGACCACGGTCTCCATGCGATTTTGTGCCGGCAACATGCCCAGGCGCGGGTTGCTCAGGGTGACATCGAAGATGTCCATGTAGCGCAGCTTGCGCGGAAATTGCGGCGCAATGGCGCTTTGCAGCTGCTGCCTGGAGACGGTGTATTCGCTGGTCCAGATGTTGTAGCCGGTATCGGCAGCGTGCGCCGATACCGGCGCAAAGACCAGCGTAGACAAGGCCAGGACGGCGGCTGCGGAAATGAGGGCTTGCTTCATGCTTGCTGTTTCCAGAGTGGCAAAGTGGATCAGAGCGCCCGTGACGGGCAAAAAATCCCCGGCAATTGTAAGCCGGTGCCGGTCGGCAAGCGCAGAAACATGGCATTTCAGCAAGTTTTGGCCGCTACCCCGGCCCGCAACGTAAGCCGCCACGGGCTTGCAGTGGTAAAATGCCCGGTTTCGCGCGCCGCCCCTTTGGCTTTGGTCGGCGCACGCAAGTTACATTTTTGAAAAGGTTTTCGCAGTGCTATCCACCGCAAACATCACCATGCAGTTCGGCGCCAAGCCGTTGTTCGAGAACATTTCCGTCAAGTTCGGCGATGGCAATCGCTACGGCCTGATCGGCGCCAATGGCTGCGGCAAATCCACCTTCATGAAGATTCTGGGCGGCGACCTGGAGCCGTCGGCCGGCAACGTCAGCCTGGACGTGAACGAGCGCCTGGGCAAATTGCGCCAGGATCAGTTTGCGTATGAAGAAATGCGCGTGCTGGACGTGGTCATGATGGGCCACGTCGAGATGTGGGCCGCCATGTCGGAGCGCGATGCCATCTACGCCAATCCGGATGCCACCGACGACGACTACATGAAGGCCGCCGATCTGGAAGCCAAGTTCGCCGAATACGACGGCTACACCGCCGAAGCGCGTGCCGGCGAGCTGCTGCTGGGCGTGGGCGTGCCCATCGAACAGCACAATGGCCCGATGAGCAATGTCGCGCCCGGCTGGAAGCTGCGCGTGTTGCTGGCGCAGGCCCTGTTCTCCAACCCGGACATCCTGCTGCTGGACGAACCGACCAACAACCTGGACATCAACACCATCCGCTGGCTGGAAGAAGTGCTCAACGAGCGCAATTCCACCATGATCATCATTTCCCACGATCGCCACTTCCTCAACCAGGTCTGCACCCACATGGCCGACATGGATTACGGCACCCTGAAGATCTATCCGGGCAATTACGACGACTACATGCTGGCGTCTTCGCAAGCGCGCGCCCAGCAACTGGCCGCCAATGCCAAGGCCAAGGAAAAGGTGGCCGAACTGCAGGACTTCGTGCGCCGCTTCTCGGCCAACAAGTCCAAGGCCCGCCAGGCAACCTCGCGCGCCAAGCAGATCGACAAGATCAAGGTGGAGGACATCAAGCCGTCTTCCCGCGTGAACCCGTTCGTGCGCTTCGAGGGCGAGAAGAAGCTGCACCGCCTGGCCGTGGAAACCCAGAGCATCACCAAGACCTATGATCGTGACATCTTCAAGAACTTCAGCATCATGGTTGAAGCCGGCGAGAAGATCGCCATCATCGGTGCCAACGGCGCGGGTAAAACCACCCTGCTGCGCAGCATCGGCGGCGACGTTACCGGCCTGCATCCGGATTCGGGTGAGGTGAAGTGGGCGGAAAACGCCAATGTCGGCTACATGCCGCAGGATCCGACCGAGGAATTCGCCGGTGGCGAGACCCTGACCGACTGGATGGGCAAGTGGACCCAGGAAGGCGACGATGACCAGGCCGTGCGCGGTATCCTGGGCCGTCTGCTGTTCTCGGGCGACGACGTGAAGAAGTCGGTGAAGGTGCTCTCCGGTGGCGAGAAGGGCCGCATGATGTACGGCAAGCTGATGCTGGGCCGCCACAACGTGCTGCTGATGGATGAACCGACCAACCACATGGATATGGAATCCATCGAGTCGCTCAACATCGCGCTGGAAAAGTACGCCGGCACGCTCATCTTCGTCTCGCACGACCGTGAATTCGTGTCCTCGCTGGCCACGCGTATCCTTGAAGTCAAGGACGGGCAGGTGATCGACTTCCAGGGCAGCTACGAAGACTACCTGGCCAGCCAGGGTATCGAATAATTTCCCCAACCGCATCAGCACCGTATTGTTGACCGCCATGCAAGCAACAGCAACCAAGGTCGTCGAGTTCGAGCGACCGCAAATGGAGACCGGCGGCAGTTGTACCGCCAATGCGTGGGCCAAGGTACCGGCCACGCCCAGCCCCGAGGAACGCGCGCAATTGAAAGCGCGTATCCGCCAGCTGCTCAAGGAGAAGCAGGCGGTGCTGGTGGCGCACTACTACGTCGATGGTGACCTGCAGGACCTGGCCGAGGAAACCGGCGGCTGCGTCTCCGATTCGCTGGAAATGGCGCGTTTCGGCCGTGACCACGCCGCCCGGACCCTGGTGGTGGCCGGCGTGCGCTTCATGGGCGAGACGGCCAAGATTCTGAGCCCTGAAAAGCGCATCCTCATGCCCGACCTGGACGCGACTTGTTCACTGGACCTGGGTTGCCCGGCGGACGAATTCGCCGCTTTCTGCGACCAGCATCCGGACCGCACCGTGGTGGTCTACGCCAACACCAGCGCAGCCGTGAAGGCGCGCGCCGACTGGATGGTGACCTCCGGCATCGGCTTGGAAATCGTCCAGCACCTGCATGCGCAGGGCAAGAAGATCCTGTGGGCACCGGACAAGCACCTGGGTAGCTACATCCAGAAACAGACCGGCGCCGACATGCTGCTGTGGCAGGGTTCCTGCCTGGTGCATGACGAATTCAAGGGCGTGGAGCTGGAACTGATGCGCGCCGAGCATCCGGATGCCCTGGTGCTGGTGCACCCGGAGTCGCCCGAGGCGGTGGTGGCGCAGGCGGATGTGATCGGTTCGACGTCGCAGCTGATTGCAGCCGTGCAGTCCTCCGATGCGCCCGCTTTCATCGTCGCCACCGACAATGGCATCCTGCACAAGATGCGCGCAGCGGCGCCTGGCAAACGGTTCATCGATGCCCCGACCGCCGGCAACAGCGCTACCTGCAAGAGCTGCGCGCATTGCCCGTGGATGGCCATGAATGGCTTGCAGAACCTGCTGCACGTGCTGGAAACTGGCGCCAATGAGATCCACGTCGACCCGGCGATCGGCAAGCAGGCTGTAGTGTGCATTGACCGCATGCTGGATTTTGCCGCCCAGCGCAAGGCCAAGGTCCGCCCCTCGGCGCGCCTTGAAGACGAACAGCAACTGTTTGCAGGAATCGGCCCCGCATGACGCTCCACGCCCTCAAGACTGCCTCGACGATTGCGGCCAGCAACCTGCGCAATCCCTTCGGGCCTTTCGACGCCGCGCTGCATGCGGCCTTCGATGCCAATGTCAACCAGGCCATCGCCGAAGATGTGGGTGATTGCGATTACACCGGCTTGCTGGTGCCCGAAAACGAATTCGTGAAAGCCCGCGTGATCGTGCGCGAAGCCGCGGTGCTATGCGGCGCACCCTGGTTCGAAGCCGTCATGACCCGGCTCGATCCGCGTCTGCAGGTGAGTTGGGCCTATGCTGAAGGCGAGCTGATGGCCGCCGACAGCGAAGTGTGCTGCATAGAAGGGCCGGCGCGCGCCTTGCTGACGGCCGAACGTGGCGCGCTCAATTTCCTGCAACTGCTTTCCGGTGTGGCCACGGCAACCCGGCGCTACGTGGAGGTGGTGCAGGGCACCCGGGCGGCCATCCTCGATACCCGCAAGACCTTGCCCGGGCTGCGCCTGGCACAGAAGTACGCGGTCCGCGTCGGCGGTGGAGAAAATCAGCGCCTGGCGCTGTATGACGGCATCCTCATCAAGGAAAACCACATCGCCGCAGCCGGTGGCATCACCGCTGCCGTAGCGGCCGCGCTGAAGCTCAACGCCGGCGTGAGCATCCAGGTCGAGGTGGAGAGCATTGCCGAGCTCGACGAAGCCTTGCAGGCGGGGGCCGAGTCCATCCTGCTGGACAACTTCTCGCTGGAGATGATGCGCGAGGCCGTCACCGTCAATGCCGGCCGGGCGCTGCTGGAGGCCTCCGGCGGCATCAACATGCAGACCGTACGCGCCATTGCCGAGACTGGCGTAGACAGGATCTCGATCGGCAGCCTGACCAAGGATATCCAGGCGACCGATTTCTCTCTGCGCGTGATCGGCTGATTGCGCTCGCCTGGCGCTGCGAGTCTGCGCCAGGCTTCATTTTCCTGCGCCATCAAGTGCAGGAACGTATTGAGGTTTTCCCCTTCCAATGCCAGATGCCGGCGACAATGGTTCGCCGGCCATGACGACAAACAAAGGGGGAGCCATGAAAACCTTTCACTGCGACAACTGCGGCCTGCAAGTTTTCTTCGAAAACACCGTGTGCGGAAATTGCGGCTGGATGCTGGGTTATCAGCCCGAGTTGCAAGCCATTGGCAGCTTTTCGCTACTGGTTCCGGAAGTGGCGCCACCGCAAGATGCCGAGCCCGAACCGGGTCCGGGCCGCTGGCGCAGCGTCAGGCCGGACAACGAGGGCAGGGTCTTCAAGCAGTGTCTCAACTACTGGCGCGAGAACATCTGCAACTGGATGCTCGATGAGCGCGAACCGCACGAGCTGTGCGCTTCCTGCCGCCTGACCCGCGTCATTCCCAATCTCGACGAAGGCAACAACCGCGTGCTGTGGAGCCGACTGGAGACGGCCAAGCGACGCCTGCTGCATTCTCTCTGGACCTTGCAATTGCAGCCGGTACCAAAGATGGAGGATGAAGAAGCCGGCCTGGCCTTCGAATTCCTGCAGGATCTGCCGCATGGCGAGCGGGTGCTGACCGGGCACGCCGATGGCGTCATCACCATCAACATCGCCGAAGCCGATCCGGCCTACCGCGAACAGGCGCGCGAGCAGATGGCCGAGCCGTATCGCACGCTGCTGGGACATTTCCGGCATGAGAGCGGCCACTATTATTTTGATCGCCTGGTGGCCCCGACAGCATGGCTGGAGCCTTTCCGCGCCAAATTCGGCGACGAGCGCCAGGATTATGGCGAGGCGTTGAAGACTCACTACCAAAACGGCCCACGTCCCGATTGGGAAGAAAACTTCGTCAGCGCCTATGCCAGCAGCCACCCCTGGGAAGACTGGGCGGAGACCTGGGCGCATTATCTTCATATGTTTGATACGCTGGAGACGGCCTACGCTTGCGGCGTGCAATTGCGGCCACGTCACGAAGGCGAGCAGAAGCTGGTCATCACGGCGCCGCCGGTAGCGGCTGGCTCCTTCGATGAGCTGGCCCGCGAGTGGTTTGCGCTGACCTATGTGCTCAACAGCCTGAATCGCAGCATCGGTATGCCCGATTCCTATCCCTTCACCTTGTCCACGCCGGTACTGGAAAAATTGCGCTTCGTGCATGAGGTGGTCAATGCGGGCACACCTGACTGAGGCTCAAAGGATTTCGATTATTGCTCGTTGATTGAATGAGGCGGGGAGTCATTCTCCGCCGAGCGACTCGAAGCGGCTCATCAATTCCAGCGGTAGTGCTGGCAAGGAGAGCTGCATGGGGCGTCCCTTCATCGTTGTCGGCGACAAGACCAGCCATGGTGGCACGGTCATTTCCGGCGATCAGACCTTTCTCGTTCATGGCAAGGCCGTCGCGCGTGTCGGCGACCTGACTACCTGTCCCAAGTGCAAAGGGACATTTCCGATCACATCCGGTGCGGGCGACATGAAGTCCATGGGCCAGGCACCGGCGCGCGACGGCGACCGGACGGCTTGTGGGGCCACGCTGATGGCGAGTCAGGGGGTGGCCACGCATTCGGAGGGGCAAACGGCTGGCCAGACCGCGCCCGCCGAGGATGCCGTTACGGCCCAGTCCCTCCGTGATCCAACGCTGGTTGCCTCGTGCCGCAGGCGGGGCGGGGGGCGTGGTGGCGGGTGAGGGAGTCGAGAAGCGACGGGAAGAAGCAGATAAGACCAAAAATTCACCACTGGCCAAGGCCGAGGTGGATTCGGCGTCGCGGGACAAGTGCCGGGCTTGCCCGCCGCTGGCGGGGCATGAGATCACCAAGAATTTCAAGGAACACAAATCATGGATGGATTATCAGGCGCGCGTTACCGGCATGCGTGCCGGGCCGCTGTTTTTGACGGAGTGGAAGTACGAGGGCCGGGAGTTTGATGGATTCAAGGCGACCGAATGCTTGTTGATGGATGCAAAGGCTGGATATGACCAGTTTTTTGTCGCCCCGAATCAGTTCAAGTACCACTTCCAACGCGAAATCATGAGCGACATGGTTGAGAAGGCTCGAAAACAGCACGAAGTTGCGCTGCCTCGCCCGCCGGTGCAATTGAGATGGTACTTCCAAGAGCCCTTGTCTTTCCAATACATGGCACCCTTGATCGCCCAGATTTCTCCGACCATTCAAACCATTCACCTTCCCTGAATCCAGATCAAGCATCATGAAACCTTTTGACATGCAAATATTCTTGCCTGCTCCTGTCGTTGCACAGGACCTGATGCAACGAATGGGAACAATCCATGAATTTGTCCGGAACTTGGCTGAACAAGATGGGAATTTGCGACCACAGAACTGGTTATTGGCAACAGGCGATATGGAGGGGTCCTTCCGTTATCCTGCGTTCGATGGGGAAAAAGCTTCCTCGGCCCTGATTGCGGTTCATCGCGAGCGCTACCGAGGGGAGCCTGCTTCATCCTGCCGCCATGTGACGCTCTGGAATGGAGAAATGGAAGTGGGGCGTGGTGCCAGTATTGCATATCAGTTTAATCACGCTGATGGGGCACCGGAAATTATCTCTCTGTCCGTGCAGGATATGTCCGTCTGGACTGTGGCTACAGTGGTTGAAACTATTGAAATGGCAGTTCAGCTTTTTGCTCCTAAAGTACTGTTTGTCCAGCCTGCCCGGTATCGCCCGGTATTTCGAGACAAGCCTGGAGTCGGCTGGATGCTTTACCTGCCCCGGCAACTGTCGACCAGGCAAGTTCCCGAAGCTGCCCGACTGGAGCTTGTGCACGACGCTGCCGGCCAACTGATGGGCACGATCATCATCAGCGTCGCCGATACGATCTTCGACATCGATAACCCCGCTCACGTACGCCTCGCCCATGACATCGAGGTCAGGCTGACGGATCAGAACTTGCTGCCGCGCTACCCGGATCTGCTGATCTGACAGGAGGCTGGTGAATCGCCCAATAAAAACCCGGAAGTTTCCTTCCGGGTTTTTCCTTCATCATGCCCGCAGTGATGAGCTGCTCAGTACGGTTCAGTCATCCCGCGCCTCCAGCGCCCTGTTCAGACTCAACGCTGCCAGCGAACCTACAGCGCCCGACAGCAGATAGAAGCTCACGTAAGCCATGCCGAAGTGCGCCGACAAGCCCAGTGCCACCAGTGGTGCGAAACCGGCGCCGACCAGCCAGGCCAGATCGGAAGTCAGGGCTGCGCCGGTGTAGCGATAGCGGGCCTTGAAGTTGGCCGTCACGGCGCCGGCTGCCTGGCCGTAGGACAAGCCCAGCAGGGCGAAACCGATCAGGATGAAGGCATTCTGGCCGGATTCGCCACCATTCATCAGCGTCGGCACGAAGGCCGACAGGATCGCGATCAGCAATGCCATCGAGCCCAGCGTGTTGCGGCGACCGAAGCGGTCGGCGATCAGGCCCGAGACCACAATGCCCACCGCCATGATGAGGCCGCCCCAGATCTGGATCACCAGAAAGTCCACCGCTTCCCGCAGCGAATACAGCTTGATCCAGGACAGCGGAAACACCGTCACCAGATGGAACAGGGCATAGCTGGCCAGGGCAGCCAGGGCACCAATGATGATGTTGCGGCCCTGGGTGGTAGCGAGCTCAACCACGCCGGCCGGTTCCAGTTCACGCTCATCGAGCAGCTTGGCGTATTCCGGCGCCGAGACCAGGCGCAGACGCGAGAACAATGCGACCACGTTGATGGCAAAGGCCACATAGAAGGGATAACGCCAGCCCCATTCCAGGAAATCGGCGGTGGTCAGGCTGGAAAGCATGTAGGCAAACAGGCTGGCCGCCACCACGAAACCCAGCGGGGCACCCAACTGGCCCAGCGCAGCATACCAGCCACGCTTGTTCGGCGGCGCGTTCATCGCCAGCAACGAGGGCAGACCGTCCCAGGCACCGCCCAACGCCACCCCTTGACCAACGCGCAAGAGCGAGAGCAAGATGATGGCCCACATGCCAATGTGTTCAAAAGTTGGCAACAAGGCAATGCCTGCAGTCGAAAAACCGAGCATGAACAGGGCCAGCGTCAGTTTCACCTCTCGTCCGAAGCGTTTTTGAATCGCCATGAAGATCGTGGTCCCGATGGGGCGGGCCAGGAAGGCGAAGGAAAAGATCACGAAGGAATAGAGCGTGCCTTCCAGTTTGGGCTCGTTGGGGAAGAAGACCTGCGGAAACACCAGCACCGAAGCCAGTGCATAAACGAAGAAGTCGAAGTATTCGGACGCTCGTCCGATCACCACGCCGACGGCGATCTCACCGGGTTCGATCGTGCCGTGTTCGTGGGAAGTGGAAGGATTGTTCGCTTGAGGCCGGAGTTGACCCGAACCCTGAGCATTGTGGATGCTGGTGCTTGCCATGGCTTTGTCTCCCACTGTTAGAGGTTTAGTCGCAGTACGTGCTACAGGGCCTGTTCACATTTAATCTGCGAGTGCGAGAGGTCGCCAAGCGTTGACTGCCTAGGCGCAGCGACGCGCCGTGGTGGTGCCACGGCAAGGAGCTGCAACAACGGCAGGCGACGCTTGGCGGCCTCTCCCGGAGGGTTGCCCCCAGAAGGCGCGCTGGCCGCGTTGCACGTCAGGGCTGGTGGCGCCACCACCAGCCCTGACGCGCGCCTTGCCACCACGCCTTCTGGGGGCAACGCATCTCGCAGATTAAATGTGAACAGGCCCTAATCCCAACCTGGCAGGTGGCAAGTGACAGGGTGGGACAAAACGTCCAATCGCCAACACACTTTATTGGCGTTACATTACCACGCTCTGATACATACGACTGGAATTTTCCTTCATGGTTTCTCAAATCCTCCGTCGCGGATTGCTCCTGCTTCCTGCGCTTCTGTTGGCTGGGTGCAACACCGTCGTGATGAATCCTTCCGGCGACATCGCTAACCAGCAAGCACGCCTGATCGTCATCTCGACTGCGTTGATGCTGCTCATCATCGTTCCGGTGATCATCCTGACGCTGCTGTTTGCATGGCGTTATCGCAAGAGCAACACTTCCGCTCCCTACGAGCCGGACTGGGATCACTCGACCCGCCTGGAGCTGGTCATCTGGGGCGCGCCCCTGCTGATCATCATCGCCCTGGGCCTGCTGACCTGGATCACCACCCACACCCTGGACCCGTACCGTCCGCTCTCGCGCATCGACGCCGAGCGTCCGTTGTCGCCCCAGGTCAAGCCGCTGGTGGTGGAAGTCGTGGCGCTGGACTGGAAGTGGCTGTTCATCTATCCGGAGCAGGGCATCGCCACCGTCAACGAGCTGGCCGCACCGGTGGATACCCCGATCCAGTTCAAGATCACTGCCTCCAACGTGATGAACTCCTTCTACATCCCGGCACTGGCAGGTCAGATCTACGCCATGCCGAGCATGGAAACCAAACTGCACGCCGTGATCAACAAGGCCGGCGAATACGACGGCTTCTCGGCCAACTACAGCGGTGCCGGCTTCTCGCACATGCGCTTCAAGTTCCACGGCCTGGATCAGGCCGGCTTCGACGCCTGGGTCCAGAAAGCCAAGGCGTCGGCCGGCAAGCTGGACCGTGCCGAGTACATGAAACTGGAACAGCCGAGCGAACGTGAACCTGCCCGCCTCATCGGCAGTGTCGAGCCCGACCTGTTCCACGCCATCGTGAACCGCTGCGTGGCTGCCAACACGGTCTGCATGGACAAGATGATGGCCACCGACCTGAACGTGAAACCGGGCCAGCAAAAGGCCGAATGATTTCCTTGCCTGGTAGCCGTATCAGCGCAGCAGAATACCGCTGCGCCCCCATTTCCTTTTTCCCCGGGAAGTAAAGATGTCTGACAATTTTGACCTGATAAAGCTGATCTTCGGCCGTCTCAGTCTGGAAGCGATTCCATACCATGAGCCGATCCTGATTGGTACCTTCGCCATGGTGGCGCTGGGCGGCATAGTGGTACTGGGCCTGCTCACCAAATATCGCCTGTGGGGCATGCTGTGGCGCGACTGGTTCACCAGTATCGATCACAAGCGCATCGGCATCATGTACATCGTGCTGGCCATCGTCATGCTGCTGCGTGGCTTTGCCGACGCGCTGATGATGCGTGCGCAGCAGGCCATCGCGTTCGGCGACAATGCCGGCTTCCTGCCTCCGCACCACTATGACCAGGTGTTCACCGCCCACGGCGTGATCATGATCTTCTTCGTGGCCATGCCCCTGGTGACCGGTCTGATGAACTACGTCGTGCCCCTGCAGATCGGTGCGCGTGACGTGGCCTTCCCCTTCCTGAACAACTTCAGCTTCTGGATGACCACCTTCGGCGCAATGCTGGTGATGGCCTCGCTGTTCGTGGGCGAGTTCGCCCGCACCGGCTGGCTGGCCTACCCGCCGCTGTCGGGCATCCTCTACAGCCCCGACGTGGGGGTGGACTACTACATCTGGGCCTTGCAGGTGGCCGGGGTAGGGACACTGCTATCCGGCATCAACCTGGTGGTGACCATCGTCAAGATGCGCGCCCCGGGCATGAACATGATGAAGATGCCGGTCTTCACCTGGACTTCGCTGTGCACCAACGTCCTGATCGTGGCGGCCTTCCCGGTGCTGACCGCCGTGCTGGCGATGCTGTCCCTGGACCGCGTCTTCGGCACCAACTTCTTCACCAACGACATGGGCGGCAACGCCATGATGTACGTGAACCTGATCTGGATCTGGGGCCACCCTGAGGTCTACATCCTGATCCTGCCGGCCTTCGGCGTGTTCTCGGAAATCGTCTCGACCTTCAGCGGCAAGCGCCTGTTCGGCTACACCTCGATGGTGTACGCGACGGTGGTGATCACCATCCTGTCCTACCTGGTGTGGCTGCACCACTTCTTCACCATGGGTTCGGGCGCCAGCGTGAACTCGTTCTTCGGCATCACCACGATGATCATCTCGATCCCGACCGGTGCCAAGATCTTCAACTGGCTCTTCACGATGTACCGTGGCCGTATCCGCTTCGAAGTGCCGATGCTGTGGACCATTGGTTTCATGGTCACCTTCGTCATCGGCGGCATGACCGGCGTGCTGCTGGCCGTTCCCCCGGCTGACTTCGTGCTGCACAACTCGCTGTTCCTGATCGCCCACTTCCACAACGTCATCATTGGCGGCGTGGTGTTCGGCATGTTTGCCGGCATCAACTTCTGGTTCCCGAAGGCCTTCGGCTTCAAGCTCAATGAGTTCTGGGGCAAGTGCTCGTTCTGGTTCTGGCTGGTCGGCTTCTACCTTGCCTTCATGCCGCTGTACGTGCTGGGCCTGATGGGTGTGACCCGCCGCATGAGCCACTTCGACGATCCGTCGCTGCAGATCTGGTTCGTGGTCGCTGCACTGGGCGCCGGCCTGATCGCCCTGGGCATCGGTTCCTTCATCATCCAGATCGCCGTCTCCATCCGCGACCGCAAGAAGCTGGCTGATGTGACCGGCGACCCGTGGAATGGCCGTACCCTGGAATGGTCGACCTCGTCGCCGCCGCCGGCCTACAACTTCGCCTTCACCCCGGTCGTGCATGACAACGACGCCTGGGCTGACATGAAGAAGAACCAGTATCAGCGTCCGCTGGGTGACTTCGTGGAAATCCACATGCCCAAGAACACCGGTGCCGGCTTCATCATCGCTGCACTGTCGGCCGTACTCGGTTTCACCCTGATCTGGCACATGTGGCTGCCGGCCGTGGCGATCTTCGTTGCACTGATCGCTGCCACCATCATCCACACCTTTAATTACAACCGCGACTACTACATCCCGGCCGACGAAGTCGTCCGTGTCGAAGCAGAGCGCACTCGTCTGTTGAATAGCCATGTCTGAAGCAATCAACCACACGGCCGACGCGACGCCAAGCTCGCGCTACTTCGTCCGCCATCATCATCCGGAGAACGGCACCCTGCTGGGCTTCTGGATCTACCTGATGAGCGATTGCCTGATCTTCGCCTGCCTGTTTGCGTGCTACGCCGTGCTCGGCCGCAACTATGCAGGCGGTCCGACCGGCGCCGAGCTGTTCGACCTGCCGCTGGTGGCGCTCAACACTGCGCTGCTGCTGCTGTCGTCGATCACCTACGGTTTCGCCATGCTGGCCATGCAGGCCAAGAAGCAGCAGAACACCATCATCTGGCTGGTCATCACGGGTCTGTTGGGTGCGGGCTTCATCTACTTCGAACTGTATGAGTTCCTGCACCTGATCCACGAAGGCGCCGGCCCGTCCCGCAGCGGCTTCCTGACCTCGTTCTTCGCGCTGGTCGGTACCCACGGTCTGCACGTCACCTTCGGCATCATCTGGCTGATCGTGCTGCTGTTCCAGATCAACAAGCATGGCCTGACCGAAGCCAACGGTCGCCGCCTGATGTGCCTGTCGATGTTCTGGCACTTCCTGGACGTGGTCTGGATCGGCGTCTTCACCTTTGTCTATCTGATGGGAGTCCTGCCATGAGCCGCGGCCACCAAGAACACCCGGCCCGTCCGATGGGCCAGCATGACGACCATGGCCACGGCCACGGTCATGGCGACCACGCCGCCCACGGCACGATGAAGGATTACGTCACCGGCTTCGTGCTGGCCGTGATCCTGACCGCGATCCCGTTCTGGATGGTGATGAACAAGACCATTTCCAGCTCGTCGACCCTGGGCATCGTGCTGCTGGCCTTCGCGGCCGTGCAGATCGTGGTGCACATCAAGTACTTCCTGCACATGAACGGCAAGTCCGAAGGTGGCTGGAACATGCTGGCGATGATCTTCACCGTCGTCATCGTGGTCATCGCGCTGTCCGGTTCGCTGTGGGTCATGTATCACCTGAACCACAACATGATGCCGACCATGTCGCCTGAAAACATGCCCACCGAAACGGTGCCGCAATCGATGCAAGGTATGCCGGGCATGCAGGATATGCAGCACGGCGCAGCCCAATCGAAATGAGCCCGACGCCAACCGATGGCGTGACGCAAGGCAAAGAAAGCGGGGCGGTGCAAGCCGCCCCGGTATCCCGCACAAAGGCCAGCTTGCTGCTGCTGACGCTTTTGGCGGGATTTTTCTTTCTGGTCTTCGCTGCGCTGGGAACCTGGCAGGTCTATCGCCTGCAATGGAAGCTGGACCTGATCGCCAAGGTCGATGCCCGCGTCCACGCCGCACCGGCGCCGCCGCCTGGTCCGCAGGAGTGGCCGAGCGTGAACGCCGAACGCGACGAGTACAAACGCGTGGTTCTCGCGGGCCGCTATCTGTACAGCAAGACAGTTGCCGTGCAGGCCAGTACCGACCTGGGCAGCGGCGCCTGGCTGCTCACCCCCTTGCAGATGGCCGATGGCAGCGTGGTGCTGATCAATCGCGGTTTCGTAGCGGTCTCGCCGCTCAAGCTGGCGGAAATGCAGCTGACCGATGCGCCTGCAGGACAAATGAACGAAGTGACCGGGCTCTTGCGCATGAGCGAGCAGGGCGGCGGCTTCCTGCGCAGCAATGACGCCGCGCAGAACCGCTGGTATTCACGCGATGTGAAGGCAATTGCGCAAGCGCGTGGCCTGCCGCTGGCGCAGGTGGCCCCTTACTTCGTCGATGCCGACAAGGCTTCCGCGCAAGCCAATGCCGCCGTGGCGCCGGATGCACAGAAACCGGTCGGCGGACTGACGGTGATTGCCTTCCACAACAGCCACCTGGTCTACGCCCTGACCTGGTATGCCCTGGCTCTCATGTCGCTGGCTGCAGGCTACTGGGTGATCCGCGACGAGCGCCGCTGGCGCCAGCGCATTCTGGATGCGCAAACCGGGCACTGAGTCATGACCGCCTCCGACACCGTCGCCAAGCGCAAGACGCTGCGCGAGCGCTGGCAGCGTCTGCGCCAGGGCGAGCAGAATCCGGCCGGCCACCAGAACATGCTGCTGCTGATCCAGCTGCGCTGGCTGGCGGTGCTGGGGCAGGTGTCCACCATCGCCTTCGTGGTGCTGGTATTCGACCTGCACCTGCCGCTGCCGCACATGCTGGAGGTGCTGTCCTGCCTGATCGCCTTCAATATCGCCAGCCACCTGCGCTGGCACGAGCGGCGCATCGCCACCAATGCTGAACTGTTTCTGGCCTTGCTGGTGGATGTGGCCGTACTGACCTTCCAGCTCTATCTCAGTGGCGGCATCACCAATCCCTTCGCCTTCCTGTATCTGATGCAGATCATCCTCTCGGCGGTGCTGCTCAAGCCCTGGTCGAGCTGGGCCATCGTCGGCGTGACCATGCTCTGCCTGGCCGGGCTGGCGCTGTTTTCCGAACCACTGGCGCTGCCGCCGGACCATAACGCCGGCCTCCTGAGCCTGTACGTCGAAGGAACGCTGATCTGCTTCCTGCTCAATGCCGGATTGATGGTCTTCTTCATCACCCGCATCAGCAGCAACCTGCGCGCCGGTGACGCCTTGCTGGCCGACCTGCGCCAGCGCGCCGCCGAGGAAGACCACATCGTGCGCATGGGCCTGCTGGCCTCGGGCGCTGCGCATGAGCTCGGTACGCCCCTGGCGACCGTCTCGGTGATCCTGGGCGACTGGAAACGCATGCCCGAGATCAGCCAGCGCGCCGACATGCTTGACGACATCGCCGAGATGGAAGCGCAGCTGCAGCGCTGCAAGTCCATCGTCAGCGGCGTGCTGTTGTCTGCCGGTGAGGCGCGGGGCGAATCCTCCATCAAGACCACGATCAATACTTTCCTCGACAGCGTGGCCGAGGACTGGCGCAAGACCCGTCCCGTCGAGATCTTCGAATACCGCAACCAGATCGGGCAGGATGTGCCGGTGGCCTTCGACTCGGCCATCAAGCAGATGCTGGGCAATGTGCTGGACAACGCCTTCGAGGTCTCGCCGCAATGGCTGGCCCTGGAAGTGCGGCGCGAAGGCGATCTGCTGCTCATGGAAGTGAGCGATCGCGGTCCCGGTTTCCCCGACTGGATGATCAATCAGATCGGCAAGCCCTACCAGTCCACCAAAGGCAAGCCTGGACGCGGCCTGGGCCTGTTCTTCGTGGTCAACGTTGCGCGCAAGCTGGGCGGTCGCGTTTGGGCCAGCAACCGTTCAGCCGGCGGCGCGCGCGTGACGCTGGAGCTGCCCCTGTCGGCCATCAGCCTCGAACCGCTGGAGCAGGCTGGTCCCGCCAGCGAAGCGCCGGACTATCCCACCGGCGCTTGAGCTGCCGCAAGCCGCCTCTGAAGCGGCTTTGACCGTGATCATTTCCTTTTTCTTCAGGGGCCGGCCATGTCCGGTGCCGTCTCGCCTTACAATACCGGCTTTGGCAAAGTAGAAAAATAGGGAATGACCATGTCGGCTGATCGCCTGCTGCTGATCATCGAGGACGACGCCGCCTTCGCACGCACCTTGGGACGCTCCTTCGAACGTCGCGGCTACACCGTCCTGCTGGCCGCCAGCCAGGAGGAAGCGGCCCTCCACCTGAAAGAACACAAGCCCGGCTATGCCGTGGTCGACCTCAAGCTGGGCGGCAATGCTTCGGGCCTGGCCTGCGTGCAGATGCTGCACACCCACGATGAAAACATGCTCATCGTGGTCCTGACCGGCTTCGCCAGCATCACCACGGCGGTGGAAGCCATCAAGCTGGGCGCCTGCCAATACCTGGCCAAGCCCTCCAATACCGACGACATCGAAGCCGCCTTCGGCCACGTGGCCGGTGCTTCCGAGCTCGAACTGCCGGCGCGCGCCACCTCCATCAAGACCCTGGAGTGGGAACGCATCCACGAGGTACTGGTGGAAACCGATTTCAACATCTCCGAAACCGCACGGCGCCTCGGTATGCACCGTCGTACCCTGGCGCGCAAGCTGGAAAAACAGCGTGTGAAGTAATCTGCACATGCCGTCGGCAGCGGTTATCATTACGCCCGCCCCGCGCGGTGAAGCGGGCCGGGCACTTTCATCAGAGGGAAATGACGTGAACCATTTCAACTTCCAGCGCGGCCTGCTGTGGGCCTGCACCGCAGCCATCGTGAATCTTTCTGCCGGCACTGCTCGGGCCGAGGACACCATCAAGATCGGCGAGATCAACAGCTACAAGGCCCAACCAGCCTTCCTGGAGCCGTACCGCCGGGGCTGGGAGATGGCCCTCGATGAAGTCAATGCCGCCGGCGGCGTGCTGGGCAAGAAGCTGGAAGTGATTGCCCGCGACGACAACGGCAACCCCGGTGACTCGGTACGCGTGGCCGAAGAGCTGATGGCGCGCGAGCGCGTGGCGCTGCTGTTCGGCGGTTTTCTCTCCAATACCGGCCTGGCCCTGACCGATTACGCCAGGCAGCACAAGGTGTTCTTCCTCGCCGCCGAACCACTGACCGACAAGATCGTCTGGCAGAACGGCAACAAGTACACCTACCGCCTGCGTCCCTCGACGTACATGCTGGTGGCCTCGGTGGTCAAGGAGGCGGCCAAGCTGAAGAAGAAGCGCTGGGCCATCGTCTATCCCAACTATGAGTACGGGCAGTCCGCCGTGGCCAGCTTCAAGACCCTGATGAAGCAGGCCCAGCCGGATGTGGAATTCGTAGCCGAACAGGCCACGCCGCTGGGCAAGATCGATGCCGGCGCGGTCACCCAGGCACTGGCCGATGCCAAGCCGGATGCCATCTTCAATGCGCTGTTCGCGGCTGATCTGGGCAAGTTCGTCCGGGAAGGCAACACGCGCGGCCTGTTCGAGAAGGTGGACGTGGTGTCGCTGCTGACCGGCGAGCCGGAATACCTCGATCCGCTCAAGGGCGAAGCGCCGCAGAACTGGATCGTCACCGGCTATCCCTGGTACGCCATCAACACACCCGAACACAAGAAGTTCGTCGAGGCCTACCGCAAGAAATACAACGACTACCCCCGCAACGGGTCGCTGGTCGGCTACAGCGCCCTGATGTCCATCGCCGCCGGCATCAGGAAGGCCGGCAGTACCGATGCCGACAAGCTCTCCGCAGCCTTCTCGGGCCTCAAGGTGGACACACCGGTCGCCTCCATCGTCTATCGTCCGCAGGACCACCAGTCCACCCTGGGCGCCTTCGTCGGCCGCACCGGCATCAAGGACGGCAAGGGCATCATGACCAGCTTCAGCTATGTCGACGGCGCCAGCCTGCAGTTGCCGGATGCCGAGGTCAAGAAGCTGCGTCCGGCCGACTGATCCGCGCAGCAATCGTGTCCGCCTTCGTATCCGGCCCACGCTGAGGCCATGCGCTCATGACGCTTGCCAGTCTCACCGTCCAGCTGCTCAACGGCCTGGCCGATGCCTGCGCGATGTTTCTGGTGGCGGCGGGGCTGTCGCTGATCTTCGGCGTGACGCGCATCGTCAATTTTGCCCACGGCTCCTTCTACATGCTGGGGCTGTATGTGGCCTACAGCCTGGTGGACCGGCTGGGCAGCAGTGCGCCTGGTTTCTGGGGGGCGCTGCTGCTGGCTGCGCTGGTGGTGGCTGCGCTTGGGGCGCTGGTGGAAGTGCTGATCCTGCGCCGCATCTATCGCGCGCCGGAACTGTTCCAGTTGCTGGCCACCTTCGCCCTGGTACTCATCATCAAGGATGCGGCGCTCTGGCTATGGGGTCCGGAAGACCTCTTCGGCCCGCGCGCACCGGGCCTCTCGGGGGCCGTGCATCTGCTGGGACGCAGGCTGCCGCAATATGACCTGCTGCTCATCGTCATCGGCCCGCTGGTGTTCGCCCTCTTGTGGCTGCTGCTCAATCGTACGCGCTGGGGCACGCTCATCCGTGCTGCCACGCAGGACCGCGAGATGCTGGGCGCGCTGGGGGTGAACCAGGCCTGGTTGTTTACCGCCGTGTTCGCCTTGGGCTGCTTCCTGGCGGGGCTGGGTGGCGCGCTGCAAGGGCCGCGCATGCCGGCCAACCTGGCGCTGGATCTGGACACCATCGGCAACGCCTTCGTGGTGGTGGTGGTCGGCGGCATGGGCTCGCTTGGAGGCGCGTTCGCCGCCGCCTTGCTGATCGCCGAAGTCAAGGCGCTCTGCATTGCGCTGGGCAATGTCTCCTTGTTCGGACTGGAAGTCTCGCTCTCGCGACTCACGCTGGTGGTGGAATTCCTGGTCATGGCGGCGATCCTAGTGATACGCCCGTGGGGCCTGTTCGGCAAGCCGCTGGCGCTGCTGCGCAATGGCGCCGGGCATGACGCGCCGCTGCGCGCATCAGGCCGCCAGGCGCGCCTGGCGGGATGGGCCGCGCTACTGCTCTTGCTGGCACTGCCGTTGCTGGCTGCGCGCTTCCCCTATCTGCCGGTGCTGATGGTGGAAATCCTCATCGCCGTCCTCTTCGCGGCCAGTCTGCATTTCCTGATGGGGCCGGGTGGCATGGTGTCCTTCGGCCATGCCGCCTATTTCGGACTGGGCGCCTACGCTGCCGCACTGGTCACGCTCAAGCTGCAATGGCCGATGCCGCTGGCCATGCTCACGGGGGCGCTCACGGCAATGGCCGGGGCGCTGCTGTTCGGCTGGTTCTGCGTGCGCCTGTCGGGTGTCTATCTGGCCATGCTCACGCTGGCCTTCGCGCAGATCGTCTGGGCGGCCATCTTCCAGTGGGACGACCTGACCGGCGGCAGCAACGGGCTGGTCGGCATACGGCCCAGTGCAGCGCTGGCCTCGCCGCTGGCCTACTACTATCTGGCCCTGGGGTGTGCGGCGCTGGGTGTCTACCTGTTACGGCGCGCGATCCACGCGCCATTCGGCCTGGCCCTGCGTGCCGCACGCGATGCTGCCGTGCGCGCCGAATCACTGGGCATGGACGTGCGCAGCCTGCAGTGGGGTGGCTTTGCCGTCGCCGGGCTGTTCTGCGGGCTGGCCGGGGTATTGTTCGCTTTTTCCAAGGGCAGCATCTCGCCCGAAGTGTCCAGTGTCGGACGCTCGGTCGATGGTCTGGTGATGGTCTTGCTGGGCGGCGTACAGAGCCTGCTTGGCCCGGTGCTGGGGGCGGCCCTGTTCACCTGGCTGCAGGATCTGGTGGCGCGCGAGACCGATTACTGGCGTGCCTTGCTGGGGGGCGTGATTCTGTTGCTGGTGTTGCTGTTCCCGGACGGTATCGCCGGGGCCTGGCAGCGCCTGCGCCGGCCGGTCAGGGAGGAGGGCACATGAGCCTGCTGCAAATCGACGGCCTGCGCAAATCCTTTGGCGGCGTTGCCGCGCTCGATGACCTGTCCTTCACGCTGCCGGCCGGCCAGATGCTGGCACTGATCGGCCCGAACGGCGCCGGCAAGTCGACCTGCTTCAATGTCATCAACGGCCAGTTGCGGCCCGATGCCGGGCGCGTACTGCTCGATGGTGCCGATATCGCCGGTCTGGATCCGCGCCGCATCTGGGCGCGCGGCGTGGGGCGTACCTTCCAGGTGTCGGCGGCTTTCGCTTCGCTCACGGTACTGGAGAACGTCCAGGCGGCCTTGCTCTCGCATCACCGTCGGCTGTGGCAGTTATGGCGTCCGGCGGCCGCCTGCCTGCGCCAGGAAGCCATGCAGCTGCTGGAGCAGGTCGGCATGGCCGACCAGGCCGGGCGGGCCTGTGCTGTGCTGGCCTATGGCGACATCAAGCGGCTTGAGCTGGCCATGGCCCTGTCCAATGCGCCGCGCCTGCTGTTGATGGATGAGCCGACCGCCGGCATGGCCCCGCTCGAGCGTCAGGAACTGATGGCGCTGACGCGCCGCCTGGTCAGCGAGCGCGGCTTGTCGGTGCTCTTTACCGAGCACAGCATGGATGTGGTCTTCGCCTTCGCCGACCGCATCATCGTATTGGCGCGTGGTCAGCTGATCGCCCAGGGCGAGCCCGAAGCAGTCCGCCAGGATGCCCGCGTGCGCGACGTCTATTTCGGTTCCGGCGCCAGTTTCGGGAGTGCGGCATGAGTGCGCCTCTGTTGAGAGTGGAGGGCCTGCATGCGTTCTACGGACAGGCGCACATCCTCTTCGATCTTTCCCTGGAGGTGGGGCGGGGCGAGGTGCTGGCGCTCACCGGTCCCAATGGCGCGGGCAAATCCACCACGCTGAAGGCGTTGATGGGACTGCTGCAAGGCACGCAGGGCCGGGTCATGCTGGACGGACATGACATCACGCGTCTGGCCCCCTATCAGCGCGCACGCCTGGGGCTGGGTTTCGTACCCGAGGACAGGCGCATCTTCACCGAACTGAGCGTCCTGCAGAACCTGGAGACCGGCCGCCAGCCCCCGCGCCAGGGCGTGCCGAGCTGGACCGTGCAGGCGCTGCTGGCACTGTTTCCCAACCTGGCCGCCATGCCGCATCGCCCCGGTGGGCGCATGAGCGGCGGCGAGCAACAGATGCTGACCATCGCGCGCACGCTGATGGGCAATCCCCAACTGCTGTTGCTGGACGAACCGTCCGAAGGGGTGGCCCCGGTCATCGTCGAGCAGATGGCCAGGATGATCCTCGACCTGAAGCAGCGCGGCCTCTCCATCCTGTTGTGCGAACAGAATACGCACTTCGCAAACATGGTCAGCGACCGCAGCTGCGTGCTGGATCAAGGCCGCTTGTTGGTGTAGGAAAACGCCCGATGGCGGCAAGCTCATCCGCGCCAAAGTGGCCTGTGGCAAGGCCCGTAGGGGAGGGGCTGCAAGATGTAACAACGCATGCCCATCCTTGTTGCAAATCGCGGGGAACCGTTGAGGTGGCCCGTGTCCAAACTCCTGAACGCTGCTCGTTTCCTGTTTCCTCACTGCAATCGAGCCCAGCCCAACGGAGAAAAATACAATGCCCAACATCGCCAGGCACCCCACGGTGCATTGGCCTGCCGACGACTTCAATGATGCTGGAATACGCAACGACCACGCCAAGGTCGCGGTAGGCGATGACGCCAACGATATCTTCTTTGCCGCCGTCGAAATGACGCGCATGCCGATGATCGTGTCCGACCCCAACAAGCCGGACAACCCCATCATCTTCGTCAACAATGCCTTCATGAACATGACCGGCTACAGCCGTGCCGAAGTGGTGGGCAAGAACTGCCGCTTCCTGCAAGGGCCGGAGACCGACCGTTCGGTGGTGGCTCAGGTCCGCCAGGCGGTGGCCGAGCGACGCGAGATGGCCACCGAACTATTGAACTACCGCAAGAACGGCTCGACTTTCTGGAATGCCCTGTTCATTTCACCGGTCTATGATCAGCGCGGCGAGCTGAAGTATTTCTTCAGCTCCCAACTGGACATCAGCCGCCGCCGCGATGCCGAACAGGCGCTGGGCCAGGCGCGCAAGATGGAGGCGCTGGGCCAGCTGACCGGCGGCATTGCGCACGACTTCAACAACCTGCTGCAGGTCATCAGCGGTTACCTGGACATCATCAACCTGGCCCTGCGCAGCGATACGCCTGACCTGAGCCGGGTCTCGCGCAGCGCCGACAGCATCCGCAAGGCCTCCGGCAAGGCCGCCATGCTGACCCAGCAACTGCTGGCCTTCGCCCGCAAGCAGAGGTTGGAGGGCCGCACCATCAACCTCAATTCGCTCACGGAAGGTTTTACCGACCTGGTGCAGCGAACCCTGGGCGGCGACATCGTGGTACGGACCCAGCTGACCCCGGGTCTCTGGAATTGCCGCCTCGACCCCACCCAGATGGAAGTGGCCCTGCTCAACGTGCTCATCAATGCTCGCGATGCGATGTCCGGCAAGGGAACGGTACGCATCCATACAAGCAATGAAGACCTCACTTCCGAAGATCGTGCGATCCAGCTCGGCGTCAAACCCGGTCTCTATGTCTGTATCGCGGTCACCGACAACGGTCCCGGCATCCCGGCCGACATCCTGCCGCGGGTGATGGACCCCTTCTTCACCACCAAGGAGGAAGGCAAGGGCACTGGCCTGGGCCTGTCGATGGTGTATGGATTCGTCAAGCAATCCGGCGGCTCGGTGCGGATTTCATCGAGCGTGCAGAGCGGCACGACGGTATCGATCTACTTCCCGGCCACGCAGGACCAGGTTGGCGGGGCATTTGAGTATGACAATCGTACGCACACCCAGGGAGGGCACGAGCACGTCCTGGTGGTGGACGACAGAATCGAAGTCGCCGAACTGGCTCAAGCCATGCTGGAAAGCCTTGGCTACCGAGTGACGATGGTCAATTCCCCTACGGAAGCGCTGCAGGTGTTGCGCGCCGAGCCCAAGGTGGATCTGCTGTTCACCGATCTCATCATGCCGGGCAGCATGAATGGCGTGGTGCTGGCGCGCGAAGCCCGGCGCATGGTACCTTCCATCAAAATATTATTAACTACCGGTTACGCCAGTGAATCGATAGAGCGGCATGGGGCCGACGGCGAGTTTCCCGTCATCGACAAGCCATACCGCCATGATGAGCTGGCCCGCAAGATCCGCATAGTCTTGGACGGCGCCACTGGCGTGAGCTGAAAAAAGAATAACAAGTCGTCCGTACACGTGCCCTCACACGAAGGGGAGTCATCCCATGGAGTTGGGCTCTGGCTCGATGCCAACGAGGTCGACGCCATCTATTCCGAGGAAGCCGTCAGCGAACTGGTGGAACTGTCCAACGCCATGGCCGAACTGGGCCTGGCGAGCTACCGCACCATCTACGACAAGCATGTCACGGCGGTGCGCAGCGGCGCCTCCAATGGGCTCAGGCTGGATCTGGCCAAGTAAGACAGGCGGCTGCTTGCGCTGCCGTCATTGCCGGTGACCACGGCAATCGCCCTAGCAGCGGTGCCTGCAGGCGCTGCACCAGACTGTCTACCATGGCCTCGGCCCGATCTTCGCTCGCATCGATGTGGTTGGCGACCCAGCCAGCCAGGTACAGGCCACAGGATCGTATCGCCAGTGCGCTGAGCAGCGCATGGTTGATGCAGCCCAGGCGGATGCCCACCACCAGCACTACCGGCAGTCGCAGCCGGGTCACCAGGTCGGCGCTGGTGAAATCCGCATTGAGTGGCACCATGAAGCCGCCCGCACCCTCCACGATCAACACATCGCAGGCCCGCTGCAATTGCGCATGACACCGTACAAGGTGTTCCAGCCCGATCTGCACGCCTTCTTCAGCGGCGGCGATGTGCGGTGCCGTGGCCTGCCGCAGCAGGTAGGGATTCACCAGTGAGTCGGGCAAAAGCACATTGGACGCCGCCTGCAAGGCCTGCACATCTTCATTGCACCAGAGACCTTCCTGCAGGAATGCCCCTGAGGCAACCGGCTTCATGCCTGCTGCGCGCAAGCCCCGTGCCGCCAGCAAATGGATCAGCGCCGCCGCCACCCGGGTCTTGCCCACGCCGGTATCGGTGCCGGTAACGAAATAGCTGCGGCCCGTCATGGGCGTGCCTGCTGCTTCATCGCGGCATCGAACGCCGCATGCAGGCGTTGGCCCAGCCACTGCGCCTGCGCCTCGTCCAGAATGTAGGGCGGCATCACATAGAGGGTCGTGCCGATCGGACGCACCAGCAGTTCACGTTGCGCGGCTTCTTCAGCGAGACAGCGTGAGAAGCGCGCAGCCAGGTCGGCCTCCCCGATGACGGCATCACAGGCCCAGATCATGCCGCGCTGGCGTACATGCCGCACCCGTGCATCCTGCGCCAGCGGTTGCAGCGCGCGCGCCAGCACCGGTGCGAAGCGGGCATTGCGTTCCAGCACCCGCTCCTGCGCAAAGAGGTCCAGCGTCGCCAGCGCCGCACGACAGGCCAGCGCATTGCCGGTATAGGAGTGCGAATGCAGGAAGCCGCGCCGCACGTCGTGATCGTAGAAGGCCGCATAGATCGCATCGCTGGCCATCACCAGCGACAGTGGCAGGTAGCCGCCGCTGATGCCCTTGGACAGGCACAGCAGGTCCGGCCACACACCGGCCTGCTCGCAGGCGAAGAAGCTGCCGGTGCGGCCGCAGCCCACCGCGATCTCGTCGGCGATCAGGTGTGCGCCGTGGGCATCGCACAAGGCGCGCAGCCCGCGCAGGTAGTCCGGGTCATACATGACCATGCCTGCCGCGCATTGCACCAGCGGTTCGACGATGACGGCAGCGATGCGTCCGCGGCGTTCCTGCAGCAGCCTTTGCACATCAGCCAGGGCACGACGGCTGACATCGGCGGCACTTTCGCCAGGCGCCGCCTGCCGTGCATCGGGTGAGGCGGCGAGATGGGCCGGGCGCAGCAAGGCCTCATAGGCGGTACGGAACAAGGGGAGGTCGGTCACGCCCAGCGCGCCCACGGTTTCGCCGTGGTAGCTGCCGGCCAGGCAGATGAATTCATTCTTGTCGGCATGCCCGGCATTGCGCCAGGCATGCACGCTCATCTTCAGGGCGATCTCCACTGCCGAGGCACCATCCGAGGCGTAAAAACAGTGGCCCAGCGCCTGACCGGTCAGCGCGGCCAGCCGTTCCGACAGCTGCACCACGGGCTCATGCGTAAAGCCCGCCAGCATGGCATGTTCCAGCTGGCCCAACTGGTCGATCAGGGCAGCGTTGATGCAGGCGTTGGTATGTCCGAACAGATTGACCCACCACGAACTGATCGCATCCAGATAGCGCCGGCCGTCCGTGTCGAAGAGCCACGGCCCGTGGCCACGAGCCAGCGCAATGGGCGGGACCTCTTCATGCCGGCGCATCTGGGTACACGGATGCCAGACGCTGCGCAGGCTGCGCGCGGCCAGGGGGCTGGTGTGCTGCATGTGTTGTCTCTCCTCAGGCCAGGGCGGTCAGCGCCGTTACCAGACGTGCGACGTCGGCCGATGTATGGAGGGCCGACAGGCTGATGCGCAGACGTGCCGTTGCCTTGGGTACCGTGGGGGGACAGATCGCCGGGACCCAGATCCCCTGCGCGCGCAGTGCGCTCGACATGGCGCGGGCCGCTGCGTTGTCTCCGATGATCAGCGGTTGTATCGCCGTAGCGGAGGGCAACAGCGTCCAGGGCAGACCGGCCAGGCCGCTGCGCAGTTGCGCGGCCAGTTCCTGCAGTCGCTGGCGGCGCCATTCATCCTGTGCAATCAGGCGCAGGCTGGCCGAGGTGGCCGCCGCCAGCGCGGGCGGATGGGCGGTGCTGAACATGTAGGTACGGGCGCGCTGCAAAATCCATGCAAGCACCCCGGCTTCACCTGCGACGAAGGCGCCGGCCACACCGGCGGCCTTGCCCAGGGTTCCCATGGTCAATACGTGCGGCGCGTGGACGCCGGCCAGGGCCAGGCTGCCGCGCCCCTGCGGCCCCAGCACACCCAGGCCGTGGGCATCATCGACCAGCAACCAGGCCGCGTGGCGGCCACAGACCGCCGCCAGTTCGGCCAGCGGTGCGAGGTCGCCATCCATGCTGAAGACAGCATCGGTCAGCACCAGCTTGCGTCCCGCCGTGCAGCGCGCCAGCACCTGCTCCAGGCGCTCCACGTCGTTGTGGGGAAACACCTTCAGGCTGGCCCCGGACAAGCGCGCCCCATCGATCAGCGAGGCGTGTGCCAGACGGTCCACGATCACCGTATCGCCCTGGCCGACCAGCGCCGGGGTGACACCGAGATTGGCCATGTAGCCATTGGCGAAGAGCAGTGCCGAGGGCATGCCGACGAAGTCGGCCAGTTCGCTTTCCAGCACCTCATGGGCAAGACTGTGGCCGCTGATCAGCGGCGAGGCCGCCGCACCCAGGCCGTAGCGTTGCAGGGCCTGGGTGGCGGCGGCCAGCAGCGCGGGATGATTGGCCAGGCCCAGGTAATCATTGCTGCAGAAGGACAGCTCAGCGCGTCCATCGACCTGCAACAGCGCGCCTTGCGGACCATCGACCACGCGCCGCGTGCGCAGCAGGCCCTGGTCGGCGAGGGCGTCCAGCGCCGGGGTGAAATCTTGCATGGAGGACCTTTCAGAAACAAACAGACAAGCGATCCAGTGCCCGATAGGCGGCCTTGTCTTGCCAGACCGGCGCAGCCTGAGCCAGGGTCAGGGTGGGCAGGCGCTGCATCAGTGCAGTGAAGGCAATCTCCGCTTCCAGTTGCGTGAGGGCGGCACCCAGACAGACGTGCGGTCCCTGACCGAAGCACAGGTGCATGCCTTCATCGCGCCGGATATCGAAGCGCTGCGGGTCGCGGAAGCGCCGTGCATCGTGGTTGGCCTGGCCGATGTGCAGGATGGCCAGTTGCCCGCGCTGCAGCGTCTGACCCGCCAGGGTGAGGTCCTGCAGCAGGCGGCGGCCGGTGTATTGCACCGGACTGTCATGGCGCAGCATCTCGCGCACGGCCAGGCGCAGGGCAGCGGCATCTGCTTGACTTGCCTGGAGCGCCGCCCATTGCTGCGGATGCTGTAGCAGGGCCAGCAAGCCATTGCCCAGCAGGTTGCGGGTGGTTTCATAGCCGGCCATGAACAGGGTGCAGCATTGCGCCAGCAGTTCGTTGCGGTTCAGTTGCCCGTCCGCATGGGCTAGCAGCAGCCCGCGCAGCAGACAGTCCGGCGGCAGCTCGGCGGGGTGTGCCAGTGTTTGTCCGAAGAATTCACCGAGATTCTGCATGGCCTGCTGCGCAGCCCCGGTCTGGCTCGCCTCGGGCGTGGGACTGCCGATGAAGGCGGCCAGATCGGCCGCCCAATCGATGAATTGCGTCGGCACACGCTCCGGCAAGCCCATCAGTCGGGCAATCACCAGCGCCGGCAAGGGGCGTGCGAAGCGCGCGATGAAATCGAATCCCCGCGCTGCCTGCGGATCGGCCACGATGTCGTCGATCAGTCGATGCGCCAGTGCAGTGATGCTGGCGCGCCGGGCCAGCAGGTCGCCCGGCTTGAACCAAGGAGTGAGCACGCCGCGCAGGCGTCGATGAGCGCGTGCGTCGAGGAACAGCAGGGAGCGCGAGAACAGGCGCTTGAACTGCTGCCGCTGCGGGTCCTGCTTTTGCCCGGCGCTCTCGCCCCGGGTACTGTTGATCCAGCGCGCCGCGCGCCGCACCGAGAAGCGCGGATCGCGCAATGCCCAGGCCACTTCCTCGTAACCGGTGATGACCCAGGCCCCGCCGCAATGGGCGCTGCTCCAATGCAGGCTCATCCGGCGGAGGCAGCGGCCGCCTGCAGTCCCAGGCGCTGCAGCAGATCAAGGTCGGCCGAGACCGGTGCATTGGCGGTGGTCAGCAACTTGGCCCCCAGGAAGATCGAATTGGCACCGGCGGCAAAACACCAGGCCTGGGTCGCCTCGCTCATGCTCTCGCGACCGGCCGACAGGCGGATCACCGCATGCGGCAGCGCGATGCGGGCCACGGCCACGGTGCGCACGAATTCGAATTCGTCCAGTGGCGCAACATCCTGCAGTGGTGTGCCGGCAATGGGGACCAGATGGTTGATCGGCACCGATTGCGGCGGCACCGGCAGGCTGGCCAGCTGGGCAATCAGGCCGGCACGCTGGGCGCGCGTCTCGCCCATGCCGATGATGCCGCCGCAGCACACGTTCAGACCGGCTTCCTGCACGCGCTGCAAGGTGTCCAGCCGATCCTGGTAGCTGCGGGTGGAGATGACCTGGCCATAGAAATCCGGGGCGGTGTCGAGGTTGTGGTTGTAGTAGTCCAGCCCGGCCTGCTTGAGCGCCTCGGCCTGGGTCTGTTCCAGCATGCCCAGGGTCATGCAGGTTTCCAGTCCCAGCGCGCGGACCTGGCTGACCATCTCGGTGAGGGCGGCCATGTCGCGCTGCTTCGGATTGCGCCAGGCCGCGCCCATGCAGAAGCGCGTGGCACCCTGGGCGCGCGCAGCCCGGGCCGCCTGGACCACGTCATCCACGTCCATCAACTTGCCCGCCAGGACGCCTGCCTCCTTGTGATGGGCCGACTGCGCGCAGTAGCCGCAGTCCTCGGCGCAGCCGCCGGTCTTGATCGACAGCAGGCTCGACAACTGGACTTCATTGGGCCGGTGGTGCTCGCGGTGTACGGTCTGTGCGCGGTACAGCAGGTCCAGGAAAGGCAGTTCGAACAATTGCGCAATGGCGCCGCCGTCGACCGTGGTCGGCGCGCGGTACCAACGCAGGGGCGCACTGGCGGGTGCGGCGGTGGGGGAAGGGCACTGGCTCATCGATAAAATCCGGTCCGTGGATAAAAAGGCATAGAATTGCGTTCCGGAGGATTCTAACTTCGCTCAAATTCGTTCAACAATTTCTTTTTTCATAGATTATCTATAAAAATATGGTGCATCATTCCGAGCATCCGAGCACCGTGGAACGCATCGCCGAGGTGCTGCGCACACGCATCATTCGCGGTGAAATCGCAGGCGGGGCGGCGCTTCGGCAGGACCATGTAGCCCAGGAATTTCAGTCCAGCCACGTGCCGGTGAGGGAGGCTTTTCGCCAGCTGGAAGCACAGGGACTGGTGCTCACCTTGCCCCGTCGCGGGGTGCGCGTAACGCAGGTGGACCGGGCCGCCGTGAAGGAAAATGCCGAGATGCGCGGCTCGCTGGAAATCCTGGCGCTGCGCCACAGCGCCCGCAAGTTCGGTTCCGAGCACATCGCCCGCCTGGAACAGGCGCAGCAGGCTTGCGCCGAGGCGGCCTCCCTGATCGAATGGGACGCGGCCAACAACCTGTTTCATGACATCCTTTCCAGCGAGTGCGGCATGCCGCGCCTGCTGGCGGTGCTCAAGCAACTGCAGCTGACCAATTCGCGCTACCTGTTCTCGACCGGATTCAAGCGCGGCTGGCAGCCACGCTCCGATCACGATCACCGTCTCATCATCGACGCCTTGCGCGATCGCAAGACCGACCGCGCCGTGCAACTGCTGAGCATGCACATCGGCACCATGGAACGGGTTGGTTTCGTGGCCGCTTAGGCGGGGGCCTGTCGGGCGAACGCCGAAGGCGGTATGCCCACATGGCGGCTGAAGGCTACGCTGAAGGTGGAGGCCGAACTGTAGCCGACCTGTTGCGCGACCTCGGCCATGGAGACAGTCTCGTGTAGCAACAGCCGCTTGGCCAGGGCCATGCGCCAGGCCAGCAGATATTCCATCGGCGCCAGTCCGACTTCACGGCGGAATCGTTCGAAGAACGAAGAGCGCGACAGTGCGGCGGCCCGCGCCATACGTGCCACGTCCCACTCCTCGGCGGGCCGCGCATGTATGGATCGCAGAGCTGCGGCGAGCCGTACATCGCCCAGGCCGCGCAGCAGGCCCGGTGTCGCTGCGGCACCGGTATCTGCACTGGAGCGCAGTGCCTCGATCAGCAGCACTTCGAGCAGGCGCGAGAGCACCACATCACGCGCCGGTCGTTCGGCGCGGTACTCGTCGCCTACCAGCTGCACCAGCGTAGCCAGACGAGCATGGGCGCGTACCACCACCAGGCTGGGCAGCAGCGAGAGCAGCAAGGGCGTATCCGGCGACTCGAACACGCAATGACCGACCACCAGTTGCACCTGCGGCGGCAGACCCGGCGGACCGAGATGGTAGCGGCCATCCGGCAGACGGGGCGGCGGATGATCTTCATCGAGCACGCAATCCTCGCTGTCTTCCATGCTGGCCACGTTGAAACCTTGCAAGGCAGGGGCCAGGAAAAAATCGCCGGCATGCAGCACGATGCACGCCTCTTCAGGGACCGTTCCTGGTGCATCACGCAGGAGTCGACAACTGCCTTCCAGCACCGCGCAATAGAAGGCCAGATCGGGCCGCGACCGCTGTACCCGCCAGCGGCCGGCACCCTGCACATACTTGGTGTAGCGAGGGGCGGGCTGTAGCAGGCTGACCACTTCAGCCAGGGGATCGATAACGGGTAAAAGGGTCATGGCTGGACGAATGCCAATGAATGATGGACTTTCGATTGTAGCAAGTCCGGTGATGAGAGCCTATTCTTGGTCTTGTTCTCTCTCACCGCACAAGGAAACGATCATGAAAACCGTCCTCATCACTGGCTGTTCGTCCGGCTTCGGCCTGGAAATCGCAAGCTATTTCCTGCAACGTGACTGGCAGGTCATCGCCACCATGCGCACACCCCGCAGTGACCTGCTGCCAGCCTCGCCGCACCTGCGCATTCTGCCGCTGGATGTGACCAGTGCCGCCAGCATTGCCACCGCCATCGAGCGGGCCGGGCCCATCGACGTGCTGGTCAACAATGCCGGCATCGGCGCACTGGCTGCCGTGGAAGGCCAGGTCATGACGCAGGTGCGCGAGATCTTTGAGACCAACACTCTGGGCAGCATCGCCATGACCCAGGCCGTCATCCCGCAGATGCGCCAGCGTGGTGCCGGCGTGATCGTCAATCTCACCTCCTCGGTCACCCTGCGCTCGCTTCCCTTGCTGGCGGTCTACACGGCCAGCAAGGCGGCCATGAATGCCTTCACCGAATCAATCGCCATCGAACTGGCCAGCGTGGGGGTGCAGGCCCGCCTGGTGTTGCCGGGTCGGGCGCCGCATACGCGCTTTGGTGAGAACGCCCGGCCACGCATGGAGGGCGCCATTCCGCCAGCCTATGACGCGCTGGCCGCCCAGGTGTTGAGCCAATTCCAGGATCATGCGCAGATTACCCACGCCAGTGATGTGGCCGCGGCGGTCTGGCAGGCAGCGACCGATACGGCGGCACCCATGCGCATTGCGGCAGGGGCGGACGCGGTGGAATGGATGCGCATGGCCTCGGCTTGAGCGGGCAGGGACTACCAAACCTTGGCACAAAGGGAAGTCACGATGTATGGATTTTTGACGTCCATACATCCATACTAGACGACCGCCCCGCAGGAACGACCTGCTGGCACACTCGTTCATCCCAGGAGCCGCATGGCCAGACCGGACCCCCCACACGCCGCAGGGCATACTCTGCACTGGATTTCCCGCTTTACGGCCGGAGGTGGCCCGCGTTACCTGCAGATCGTCGGCTTCATGGAGCAGGCCATCTCGGAGGAGCGCCTCAAGCCCGGTGACCGCCTGCCGCCGCAACGGGTGCTGGCCGAACGCCTGCAGGTCGATCTGACCACGGTCACCCGCGCCTACGGTGAGGCGCGCCGCCGCCATCTGCTGGAGGCGCGCGGTGCGGCCGGCAGCTTCGTGGCCGCGCCCAAGGTGGATTTGAGTCAGGTGATCGACCTCTCCATGAACATTCCGCCACCCCCGGCCGGCATCGACCTGGACGACCTGTTGCGCCAGGGGGTCTCGCAGGTGCTGATGCACAGCGATATCGATCTGCTAATGACCTACCACCTGGGTGGCGGCAGCAGTGCCGACCGGGCGGCTGGGGCACTGTGGCTGCAGGACATGCTGGGCGCACTCGATGAGAGTCGGGTGCTGGCCTGTCCTGGGGCGCAATCGGCACTGGCCGCCTTGCTGCTCTCGCAGACCCGGCCGGGCGAGACCATCCTGGCCGAGCCGCTGACCTATCCCGGCCTGCTGGCCGCCGCTGCGCAATTGGGGCGCAACGTGGTCGCCGTCGATGTGGATCACGAGGGCATGCGTCCTGATCTGCTCACTACCATGGCGCGCAGGCATGGCGCCCGCCTGGTGTACCTGAACCCGACCCTGCAGAACCCGACCACCCACACCATGCCCGCTGCGCGCCGTGCCGAGATCGCGGCCGTGGCCACGCGCATGGATTTGCGCATCATCGAGGATGATCCCTACTGGCGCTTTGCCGCCAACGCGCCCAGGCCGCTGGCGCACTATGCGCCCCGGCACGTGTTCTATGTCTCCACACTGGCCAAGTGCCTCTTGCCTGGGCTGCGCACCGCCTATCTGGTCACGCCCCAGGGACAGTCACAGGAGGAGGTGCTGGCGGCACTGCGCTCCTTCGTGCTGATGTCCACGCCGCTGACCACGGCACTCTCGACCCAATGGATACACGACGGCACCGCCGCTGCGCTGACCGCGGGCATCCGCCAGGAAGCCTGGGCCCGCCGGGAGCTGGCCTTGCGCACCCTCGGTGATGCAAGCCTGGCCGACAGCGGCGGCATCCACCTCTGGAAAGCCTTGCCGGAGCGCTGGAAGGGACAGGATTTCGTGGTCAAGGCCAGGGAGGCCGGGCTCAATGTAGTGGCTCAGGACAGCTTCGAGGTCGCTACCCAGCGCTCGCGGTTCGGTCTTGGACCGCACATCCGGATCTCGCTGGGGCGTTCACGCAGCCGCTTTGAACTGGTCCACGCATTGCGGCGGCTGATGGAGCTGGCCCATCGCCGCAGTGTGCGTGAAGTGGTGGTGTAGCGTCGTGACGAAGACGTGCGGCTAGGCAGGCAATGCGCTGGTGGTATGGCCACGCGCGGCGGCCAGGATCTCGCCGACGGCTTCGTCTTCGGAGTGGGCAGCCAGCGGCAGGGAGCCTCGGCTGATTTCTGCACGATCCTTCAGGATCGCGTAGGAAGCTTTCCAGCGGCCCTCGCTGTCATCGGCCTGATAGACCAGCAGGTAACCGTCGAATTCGATTTTCTTCATATGAGCTTCTCGCCAGGGCAAGGGGAGCATGTGCACCATGCTCGGTGCTGCTCAGTATGCCCGTGCCGTGCCGCCCCGCCTGTCATCCCTCTTCGCTATCGCGTGTAGGACAAGTGCGCAATCGCATGTCGCCCGTGGCCAGTTGCCATGGCTGTTGCTATTGCGACTGCACCGGTGCCAGCAGGCCGTTGACGGCATCGCTGACGATCAGTCCCGGCAGCGAAGCACGGTCATTGCTGACGATGACGGTGTCCTTTTCCACGTCGCCCGGCAGGGCCAGCTGTGCGATGTAGCGGCAATCGGCACTGCAGGTGTAGCGCAAGACGGTCTGGCCGCGCACGGCTTCGAGGATGTACTGCCCGTTCTCCATGCCGTAATAGCGCACGGCCACCAGCGGCTGTGTCTCGGCTGCCTGGGGATCGCGATAGAAATACTGGCCGCGCTCGACTCGCGCATAGTGCGGCCAGGGCATGCTGCCTTGCGGTGCCAGTTGCTCGATCTGGCGCGTGTCCAGCCCCAGCCGCAGGGCTTCTGCCGCCGCCGGCGCACTTGTGGTGGCGCCTGGCGGCACGGCTGCCAGGGCGGGCACGGGCGATCCGGCCGGTGACTTGGGCGGTGACTTGGGCGGCGTGGCCGACAGCGCCACGGGCGATGCAGCCGGCGCCGCCTGGGCCTGCAGTTCGGCCTGGCGGCGCTGATACCAGGCCAGCAGGCAGTCGCGGTCACGGCAATTCTGTTCGCGCCAGCGCCATTGCGCATCGCTGGCCGTCCGGAAGGCGCGCACATCGGTGGCAGCCTGGCGGGCGCGCCGATAGGTACGGCCCAGTTGGTCATCCAGGGCCGACAGTTCGGGGTCGCGGCAGATGGTCTTCTCGTTGGCCGACCCGGCCTTGCTGCAATCGAAGCTGGCGGCGCGGGCCGGCGAGAGTTCAAGTGCACCCAACAGGCTGGCGCTGCCGAGCAGGAGGACGAGGGGCAGGGATTTCATGGCGAGACTCTCCGTATTGCGGGAACGTGATGGGCGCCAGCATCGCACCGCCTGCCAAGGCTCAAAACGTGGAGAAGAAACGGAATTTTTTAAAAATCTTTGCAGCTGAAAAAGCGTGTTGGGGATTCTTCACAATTGCTCTGCCCCATGGGTGCGCAAGGATGCTCACATCCAAGTAGAATCCCGTCTCCATCGCATGTATCCGCAACCGCCGGTGACCGACGCAGCCACTCCCACGACTTCTTCCGCCTTGCGCCCCGGCGAGCGCGCAGGTTTCCTGCTGTCCCGGCATTGGCGCGATACGCCGGCCGGGGTGGAGATCGAGCTGTGGCTGGCCACCGACGACGGTCCGCAATGCCTGCGCCTGCCGCCGCAGATGGCGGTCGCCTTCGTGCCGCAGGAGCATGCCGATCGGGTGCGGGCACACATCGTCAGCGAACCCGATATGGAACTGCGCACGCTGGCGCATTTGAAGGATCTCAGCCAGCGTCCTGTGCTGGGTCTCTATGCGCGCCAGTACCGCAAGCTGCTGAAGATGGAGAAGGCCCTGATCGCCGCCGGCATCAGCGTCTACGAAGCCGACATCCGTCCGCCCGAACGTTACCTGATGGAGCGCTTCATCAACGCCCCCGTGGCCTTCCAGGGTGTGGACGATGGCCACGGCGTGCTGGTGGAGGGACGCATTCGTGCCTTGCCGGGTTATCGCCCGCCCCTGAAACTGGCCTCACTGGATATCGAAACCAGCTGGCAGGGTGAGCTCTACAGCATCGCCATCGAAGGATGCGGCCAGCGCAGCGTCTTTGCGTTGGGGCCGCCCAGTGGTGCGGTGGCGGCGGTGAACTTCGATCTGCAGTTCTGCCAGAGTCGCAAGGAACTCATCGACTGCCTCAACACCTGGATTGCGCGCCATGATCCGGATGCGCTGATCGGCTGGAACCTGGTGCAGTTCGACCTCAACGTGCTGCAAAAGCAGGCGCAGAAATACCAGACCCGGCTACGTCTGGGTCGTGCCGGGCGCGTGCTGGAGTGGCGCGAACACGGCATGCGCGCCAATCATCTGCTGGTCAATGCGCCGGGCCGCCTGGTGATCGACGGCATCGAAAGTCTGCGTGGGGCCTTCTGGAATTTTTCCTCCTTCAGCCTGGAGAACGTGGCGCAAGCCCTGCTGGGCGAAGGCAAGGCCATCGCCACGCCCTATGAGCGCATGGACGAGATCGATCGCATGTTCAACGAGGACAAGGCGGCCCTGGCGACCTACAACCTCAAGGATTGCGAGCTGGTCACGCGCATCTTCGAGCAGACCGACATCCTTTCCTTCCTGCTCGAACGCGCCAGCGTCACCGGGTTGCAGGCGGACCGCAGCGGCGGCTCGGTGGCGGCATTCACGCATCTCTATTTGCCGCACATGCACCGCAAGGGCTACGTCGCCCCCAACCTGGGCGATGCCGAGGCGCTGGCCAGTCCGGGCGGCTTCGTCATGGAGTCGCGCGCGGGCTTGTACGACTCGGTGATCGTGCTGGACTACAAGAGCCTGTATCCCAGCATCATCCGCAGTTTCCTGATCGATCCGGTGGGGCTGGTCGATGGCACCTTGAATGAACCCGACAGCGCGACCGTGCCCGGCTACAACGGTGCGCGCTTCTCGCGCCACAGTCACAGCCTTCCCGCCATCATCGCGCAGATATGGGAGGCTCGCGAGGCTGCCAAGGCCCAGGGCAACAAGCCGCTGCAGCAGGCGCTGAAGATCATCATGAATTCCTTCTACGGCGTGCTGGGCTCGACCGGTTGCCGCTTCTTCGATTCGCGCCTGGCTTCGTCGATCACACGGCGCGGGCACGAGATCATGCACCGCACGCGCGAGCTCATCGAGGAGGCCGGTTACGAGGTCATCTATGGGGATACCGACTCCACCTTCGTCTGGCTGCGGCAGCCTCATGACGACGCCAGGGCGCGCGAGATCGGATTGCAGCTGACTGCACGCATCAACGCGTGGTGGCGACATCACCTGGCCGAGCAATACCAGCTGGAAAGCGCACTGGAACTGCAGTTCGAGGTGCATTACCAGCGTTTCCTGATGCCGCACGTGCGCGGTGCCGACACCGGCAGCAAGAAGCGCTATGCCGGTTACGTGTGCACGGCCGAGGGCCAGGACAAGGTCACCTACAAGGGGCTGGAAACGGTGCGCACAGACTGGTCGCCACTGGCACAGCGCTTCCAGCAGGAACTGTATCTGCGCATCTTCCGGGGCGAGCCCTACCGCGACTTCATCAGCGGCTATGTGGCCGACCTGCTGGCCGGGCGGCTGGATGCGTTGCTGGTCTATCGCAAGCGGCTGCGCCGCCAGCTCGACCATTACGAGAAGAACGTGCCGCCCCATGTGCGCGCAGCGCGCATGGCCGATCAGGTCAACGAGGAGGGCGGACGACCGCTGCAATACCAGCAGGGTGGCTGGATCAACTACGTCATGACCACGGCGGGACCGGAGCCGCTGGAAAAACGCCGTGCCGCCATTGACTATGGGCACTACCTGGAGCGTCAGCTGGCACCGGTGGCCGACGCCATCCTGGTGTTCGTGGACGATAGTTTCGCGGCAGTTACTTCGCCGCAGCGGGAGTTGTTTTGATGTGCCGGGGCCAATGACAAAGGGCCGGATTCATCGAATCCAGCCCTTGGCCGACCTGCGGGAATACGGCGATTGTTTACGCCAGCGCCATGACTGTATTCACGCTTCAGCGGTAATGCGAATCCTGCTCGTGCGGCGCCCGGCGTACATGGCGCACGCGCACCGGTACCGGCTGCGGTCCTGTCTTGCCATACACCTTCTGCCACAGCACCAGCCCGAACGCCAGACCGCCCGCCAGCAGGTAGACGGCATAGAAGGCGGCGAGATAGCTACCGTAGTGCAGCAGGGTCTGGATGATGGCCATGGGGTCCTCCGTGGAATGAATCAATGTCGATGGCCCCATCGTATTGCACCTGCCGGGATGCCGATATCAGGGTTTTTCTGATGGGCGCACCTGCAACGATGCCGGGGCCGGGGCCGTCTGCAGGTGCTGCAGCAGCTTGCCGATCATGGCGATCACGGTCAGCCCGACGATGCAGAAGAATACCGCCAGCGGCGTGAGACTCTGGATGGAGACGAATCCGGCCAGCCCCATCATGCCCGAGGACACCAGCAGCAGCGCGAAACCCAGGATGGCACTGGTGAGCCCGGCAATGTGCGGGAAGATCGAATTGCCCTTGGCCATGAGCGTGGGATACATGGCCCCGGCGCAGAAAGCCATCACCAGCACCGGCGAGATGAGCGTCCACACCTGCAGCCCCACGGTCAGGCCCAGTGCCAGCATGGCGAAGGCCGCCGCCGTCATCACGCGCGCGCCGATGCGCAGGCGCTGCTCCGCCGTGGGCAGGCGGCGATGGTGGATGCGGTTGGAAATGCCCCCCAGGAAATACATCATTCCGATGGCCAGTGCCAGGTAGCCGAAGAAGGTCGGTGGCTGGTGCAAGGTGTTCTGCACCATGAAGGGCCCGACGATATTGAACACCAGCAGGATGCTGTAGCACAGCCCCTGGGCCAGGAAGCAGCTCTGAAACACCGGGCTGGCCAGGACCATGCGCGCATTCTTGAGCAACGTGACCGGATGCAGCTGTACCGGCCGCTCCAACGTCTCGCGGTAGCGCCACAGGATGGCCCACATCGCCAATGAATAGATCAACAGGAACACCAGACAGGAACGCCAGCCGAAGGCTTCCTGCAGGTGCGCCCCGATCACCGGCGCAATGATCGGGGCCAGGCCCCAGGCAATGGCCATGTAGGTATAGGCATGTACCAGCGCCTGTCCGGCGAAGGAATCGGTGATGATGGCCTTGGCCAGCAGGTTGGTGGCAGCGATGCCGAAGCCCTGCAGCACCCGCGCCGCGACAAAGGTCTCCAGGTTGGGGGCGGCCAGCGACAGCACGCAGCCCAGTGTGAACAGGCCCAGGCCCAGCATCAGGATGCGCTTGCGCCCATAGGCATCGGCCAGCGGCCCGAATACCAGTTGGCCGAAGGCATAGGCGATCAGATAACCCGTCACGCTGGTCTGGATGGCCTGGGCCGAAGTGGCATAGTCGATGGCCATTTCCGGCAGGGCCGGTACGTACAGGTCAATGGCCAACTGACCCGCCGAGGCAAAGGCGCAGATCAGAAACAGCAGGAAACGCGGATGATTGGCAGGACGCGATGCAACGGGGTTCATGGGGAGGCAGTCTGCAGGGCAAAGTCCGCTATTGTGAACCTGGATGCAGTTTTCTGCTGGCGCTCACCCGATCGTAAACACAACGTCACGCATAGGCGGAAAATGTTCTGATCTTTTTGTCATGAACCAAGATAGTTTTAGAGAGAAATTCAAATTTATTCGATAAAAAAAACGAACGAATTCTAGATTCATCGAGCATCTCTGCGGGATTCCTCCCAAACCGAAGCACCACAAGTATCGTCCGCCTGCCGGTCGGCGAAGCAAGGCCCAGAAGGCTTTGCCCGCTGCGGCCGGCTTTTTTTCGGACGAACAGGGAGGGGAAGATGTCGATCTATAAACGGTTTTCAATCAGGCAGATCCTGCTGACGCTCACCGTCATCATCGCGGGGCTGATGGTCACGCTGGTGGTGGTGGCCATGGCCGAGGCGCAGGCCGGGCGCGAACTCAACCAGGCCCATATGCGGCGTCATGTCTCGCAGCAGCTGGCGGCGGAATTGCGTCAGAGCTCGGATGATCTCACGCGCCTGGCGCGCACCTACGTGGTCACCGGCGATGCGGAGTATGAGCGCCAGTATCACGCCATCCTGGATATTCGCGACGGCAAGCGCCCACGTCCCGAGCATTATGAGCGCATCTACTGGGATCTGGTGGCTGCCGACGGCCAGCCGCCCCGTCCCGACAGCAACGTGACGGCCTCGCTGGCCGCGCTGATGCAGCAAGCCGGCTTCACGCAGGCGGAGATGGACAAGCTGCTCGAAGCCAAGCGCAATTCCGATACCCTGGTCGCTACCGAGACCCGGGCCATGAACATCGTCCAGGGACATTACCAGGGCCGCCCGGGCACTGACCTGCTGCTGGCCGAGCCGGACCTGGCGCTGGCTCGCAAGATCATGCACGACCACGCCTATCACGTGGAAAAGGCGCGCATCATGCGCCCCATCGACGAATTCCTGACCATGATGGAGACGCGCACGGAGCAGGAGATCGCTCAGGCCAGCCAGCGCGCCGAATCCCTCAGTGCGCTGACCACCTTCGTGGCGGGCATGGTGCTGCTGGTACTGGCGGTGAGCCTGGCCAGCCTGTACCGGCTCATTGCCGGGCCGCTCAGTCAGGCCGCCGATGTGGCCACGCGGGTCGCCAAGGGCGATCTGTGCGGGCACATCGAGGTCGATTTCAAGGGCGAGACCGGCCAGTTGCTGGCCTCGTTGCAGCACATGCAGCAGGGCTTGATCCACATCGTACGCCAGGTGCGTCATGGCGCCAGGGTCATGCGCGGTTCGGCCGGAGATATTGCCGACGGCGCCCTTGACCTGGCCACGCGCTCGGAGCAGCAGGCTTGCTCGCTGGAGCAAACCGCGGCGGCCATGGAGCAGTTGAGTTCGACCGCGCAGCAGAGCGCTGCACACGCCCAGCGCGCCAGCGCCCTGGCCGATTCGGCAGCACGGGTGGCCGCCGCCGGGGGCGCTGCCGTCGAGCAGGTGGTGCTCAAGATGGGAGCCATCCAGGCCGCTGCCGGCCGTATCGTCGAGATCATCGGGGTGATCGACGGCATCGCCTTCCAGACCAACCTGCTGGCGCTGAACGCGGCCGTGGAGGCAGCCCATGCCGGTGAGCAGGGCCGTGGCTTCAGCGTGGTCGCCAGCGAGGTGCGGGTGCTGGCACAGCGCTCGTCGGCCGCCGCCCAGGAGATCAAGGACCTGATCGTGGCCTCGGTGGCGCAGATCGAAGAAGGAAGCCAGCGTGCCCAGGCGGCCGGCCTGACCATGCAGGAAGTGGTCACGCAGGTGGGTTGCGTGAACCAGGTCATTGCCGAGATCGCCAGCGTGAGCATGCAGCAGTCGGCCGGCGTGGTGCAGGTGGCCGAGGCCGTCAGCGCCATGGATCAGGTCACGCAACACAATGTGGCGCTGGTCCAGCAGTCCTCGGCGGCCGCCGAAGCGATGCGTCTGGCCACTGAACGCATGGCCGAACTGGTGGGGTCGTTCCGGCTGGATCATGGCGAATTCCATGACGGCGATGGCATGGTCATCGACATGGCCGCCTGAGGCGAGCCGCGATGCTGCGCCCGGCCCCGCCATGACGCACCTCAGTAGTCAGTAGCGGGCATCGGCCGGCTTCTTGTCCCGGGGCCAGTCCTTGACCTTGGGGGCGAAGTCAGGACGTGGCTGGTGCGTGAAGAACTCGGCCACATCCACCGCCTCCTGGTCCGACAGCCCGCCCTGACCCAGCGGAAAGCGATCATGCAGGGCGATGGGCATATTTTGTTTGACGAAAGCGGCAGCCGTGTAGGTACGTGCCATGCCGGCACCGATGTTGAAGGACTGCTCGCCCCACAGGGCAGGGTAGATCCACTGGCCGGCCTGGCTGCGCAGCCCTTCGCCCTGTGCCCCATGACAGGCAGCGCACTGGGCGCGGTAGATGTGCTCGCCATTGACGGGATCGGGTTTCAGCGTCCGGTCGATTTTGCCGATGCCGCGTCCCGGCACCTTCTGGCCGGGCTGGGTATCGCGACGCATCCATTCGATATAGGCCAGCATGGCCTTCATGTCTTCCGATCCCGGTGGCAGGGGCTTGCCGTTCATGGAGCGGGGGAAGCAGCCATTGATGCGGTCTTCCAGCGTGATGACCCGTCCGGCCCGCGCCGCATAGCTGGGGAAGGCTGCCGATACACCGACATAAGGCGAACCACCGCCGACCGTGCCGGCATTGAGATGGCAACTGGCGCAGTTCAGTCCGTTACCCACGTGCTGCGGCAGCATTCGTCCGGTCTCGATATTGAGGCGGGCTCCGTGAACCAGCTGGGCCGCATTCTTCTCCTTGAGCATGTCGGCCAGGCGCGGGGCGTCGAAGCGTGGACCGCCCCGTTTTTCCTGATCCGCGCCAAGCTGCGCGCGCAGGGCGGCCACCTGCTGCCCGCTGATGGGGGTGCCTTGGCGTCGGCCCCAGCTGGCCCGCACGAAGTTGATGATCTCGGCAATCTCGTCATCGCCCAGCTCGGCAAACGCAGGCATGCTCAATACCCGCGGCTGGCCATGTGTGCGGGCGGTACGCCATCCGGTGAGCATGATGTGGATCAGCGAGGATGGCTCATCGCTCTGCACGGTCGGATTGCCCGCCAGCGGAGGGAACAGCGCCTGTACCCCGTTGCCGTCGCTGCGGTGACAGGACACGCAGAACTGCACATAGCCCAGTCCGCCGCGCGAGGTGTACAGATTGGAGGGGACGGTACCGGCGACCTCGATGGCCGGCGTGGCCGTACCAGCGGCATGGGATGGGGAGGGCAGGCTGGCCAGATAGCTGCCCACGGCGAGCAGATCCTCGTTGGTCAGGTATTGCGTGCTCTGCTGGATCACATCGACCATGTTGCCCGCCACCGTCCCATGGCGGTTGCTGCCGGTCCTGAGCAGTCGGGCCAGCTCCTCCGGTTGCCATTTCCCGCGCAGGTCGAGGGCGCGCCAGTGTTCCACCGTCTCGCCGGAAAGGAACAGCGAGCCATTGCTGCCGGCCTCGCTCATGGTCTTTTCCTGGAAGCCGACGCCGCGTGGCGTATGGCAGGCGCCGCAGTGACCGGGGCCCTGGACGATGTAAGCGCCGCGATTCCATTGCGCCGAGCGGGAGGGGTCCGGCTGGAAGACGCTGCGTTGCAGGAAGGCCATGTTCCACAGCGCCATGCCCCAGCGCTGGTTGAAGGGGAAAGACATCTCCAGCGGCTGGTTGGCTTGCCTGACCGGCTTGACCCCTTGCATGAGATAGACGTACAGGTCGCGCATGTCCGCTTCGGTCATCTTCGCGTAGGACGGATAGGGCATGGCCGGATAGAGATGGTGTCCGTCCGCCGTGACGCCTTCACGCATGGCGCGGTCGAACTGCGGAAAGCTGTATTGGCCGATTCCGGTCTGGCGATCCGGGGTGATGTTGGTGGAGTACAGCTTGCCGAAGGGCGTTTCCAGCGCCAGGCCACCGGCCAGGGGCTTGCTTTTGTCGCTGGTGTGGCAGGCCGCGCAGTCACCCAGCCGGGCGATGTAGCGGCCGCGCAGGACCTGTTCACGGGTGCTGGCGTCGAGGGCGTCACTGAAGTCGGCAGGAAGGTCATCCGGCACGGCGGGCAGGATCGCTGCGCCGGGCGGCGCACCTGCCGGCGGGGAGGCAGCGGCCAGGGGCGAGGTCAGGGTGCAGCACAGCGTGAGCCACGCAAGCAAGAGCGCGGTCTGTCGGGCAAGGGCAAGACGAAGCGTTGACATGATGGGTCCTGATCGTTTTTGTCGAGAGGGGATGCCACCATTTAAACCTTGCTCCGCAGTCACTTCGACGCGATGATCCGACCCTGCTTGATCTTGCGCAAAGACCGTTGGCGAGATGCCTGTCAGGTTTTTGACAGCCTTCACAAACAGGCCGAAGCATGAAAAAAACGCCACCCGGAATGCCCGGATGGCGTTGTCGTCAGAGCAGGGGCAGCAACAGCTGCTGCCCGCGTCAGGCGAGGGCTACTTGCGCGCTGAACGCAAGGACATCCGCTGCAGGATCGGCATGCGATCAAACAGCTGGTGCCACAGCGCGCCCAGCACATGCAGCCCGACCAGGAAATAGACCGCATTGCCCATGAACTCGTGCACTTCCTTGATGGGGCCGCGCACGGCCATGTCCTTGGCCAGGATCACCGGCAGCGTCATGCCGAAGAAGACCACATCGCGCCCACCGGCCTGGGTGAACAGGATGCCGGTAATGGGCAGGCCGATCATCACCGCATACAGCAGCAGGTGCACTGCCTGCGCACCGAGTTGCTGCAGGCGCGGCAGCGGCAGCTCCGCTGGCACGCCCAGCGTCTTGCGGGCGATCAGGCGCACCACGACCAGGATCAGTACCAACTGGCCGGCGTGCATGTGCACGGTGCGCAGCAGATCGCGCAGGGGATCTCCCTTGGGGATGTCATCGCGGTATTCGATGGTGGCCAGCGCCACCACGAACAACAGGAACATCAGCCAGTGCAGCGCGGCGTAGAGGGGGTGATAACGGGTGCCTTGCCCGAGTGCATCATCGGTATTGTTCATCTGGGTTCCCATGGAAAAAATGTTCCCAATGGTAAGTCAGGAAACTTAGATCAGCATTAGCCTGGCGCAATATTTTTCTGACCAATGCTGACCACTACCCTGTCATTGCCCCGCAACTTGTATGGATCAGATCACGCATCCAGCCATACATGCTCGGCGAAGGAATACCCCATCATGCCGCCCAGCGGAATCGGCGAGAGTCCCTTAAGCTTGCTGCTGTACCCGTCCAGGCTGGCGAGGAACATGGGAATACCGATCCCGGCCTGCTCATGAATGAGGGTCTGCATGTCTCCATACATCTGCTTGCGCTTGCCGATATCGATCTCGGCGCGCGCAGCCGTCAGCAACTGGTCGAACTGCTCGCTCTTGAAACGCGACTCGTTCCAGGCGGCCTGGGACTGGAAGAACTGCGTGAGCAGTACGTCGGCGCTCGGACGCGGATTGACGTTGCCGAATCCGACCGGATTGCTGAGCCATTGGTTGGCCCAGTAGCCTTCGGGCGGCATGCGTTTCAATTCCAGTTCCAGGCCGATGCGCTGCGCGGTCTGCTGCAGCACCGTGGCGATATCGACGGAATACATGGCCGCCACCGAGCAGACCATGGGCACCTTGCCGGTCACGCCCGATTTCTGCAGGTGGTACTTGGCCTTGTCCAGGTCCATCTGGCGTTGGGGCAGGCCGGCCAGATAAAAGCGGTTGGTCGGATCAATGGGCTGATCGTTGCCCAGCACGGCGTGGCCGCGCGCGATGTTCTTGCGCATCACTTCGCGGTCCATCAAATACTTCATGGCCAGCACGAAGTCGGGGTTGCTGCCGGGGCCGATGTCCTTGCGCAGGATCAGGTCGGTGTAGGCGCCGGACTGGGTTTCCAGCACCGCAAAGCCGGAGCTGCCCTTGATCCGCTCGATGGTGCGCGGATTGAGGTTGGCCACCAGGTCGAGTCCGCCCGAGAGCAGGGCGTTGACGCGTGCATTCTCGTCGCCGATGCCGACCAGTTCGATCTCGTCCAGATAGGGCTTGCCAGGCTTCCAGTAGTTGTCGTTGCGCACGACCACGGAGCGGATGCCCGGACTGAATTCCTTGAGCTTGTAGGGGCCGGTACCGATGCCGGTGCTGAAGTCGGTCGTGCCGGCCTTGACGATGTGGAAGTGGAAGGTGCCGACGATGACCGGCAGGTCGGCATTGGGTGCAACCAGGGTGACGGTGACTTCGTTGGGCCCGCTCTCCTTGACGCTGTCGATCTGGTCGGCCAGGGTCTTGGCCTTGGACGCCGTGGCCGGATCCTTGTGGCGCATGAGCGAGAACACCACGTCGGCCGGCGTGAGCGGCTTGCCGTCATGGAAGGTAACGCCACGGCGCAGCTTGAACACCCAGACCTTGGCATCCTTGCTGCTGAACGACTCGGCCAGCGCCGGTTGCGGCGTCAGACTGGCATCCAGCGAGGTCAGGCCGTTGTAGAGCATGGTGCCGCGCGAGTAATCGGTTTTGTTGGCCTGCTTGGCCGGGTCCAGCGTGTCGCTGACCGAGGCGGTGTCGCTGCCCACGCGCAGCTTGCCGCCGCGACGCGGAGTCTGGGCGTAGGCGCTGGCGGCGCTGGTCGCCAGGCTGCCGGCCAGTGCGGCCTGCATGCCGCCGGCCATGAGCACCTTGAGAATATCGCGGCGGCTGGCGCCACGCTTGAGGCAATCCATCACACCGGCGGTAGCGCTGGCCAGCAGAGTGAGATCGTGTTTGTTCTTGCCGTTGTCGTCCATGTTGCAGCTCCCTGTGTGGTTGAGGCGTGAGAAGACAGGCGGACCGGGGGGATGGCCGGTCCGGACTTGGATGAACTGATGCAAGCTGGCGCCGCGCAGCGCCAGTCAGGGCGGGCTGTACGGCCCGCCGGGAGATGGGCGGATCGCGCGATCCGCCCTGCGTCACTGACCTGCTTCTACCGCATCGGCCAGTTGGGCCAGCGTGTGGAAGTGGTAATCCGGTACCGTATGTTCGGAGGCGATGGTGCCGCCCGAACTGGGCTTGCCGTGACGGCGCTCGATCCAGCAGGTGGTGATGCCCAGGCGTTTGGACACGCCGATGTCGTGATACTGGCTTTGCGCCACATGCAGGTTGTCGGCCTGGCGATAACCCCATTGACCTTCGAAGCGGCCGCGTGCGTAGGCGAAATATTGCGGGTCGGGTTTTTCGCAGAGCGCGTCGTCGCAGCTGAGCAGCAGGTCGAAGGGTTCGCCCAGGGTGCGCGCGAAGTGCTGCAGGGCCCAGGTCTGGGCGTTGGTCATGGTGACCAGCTTGAAGTGCTTGCGCAGACGCTGCAGGGCCTCGACCGAGTCCGGGAACGCCGGCCAGTCGGCCACCGAGTCACGCAGGCCGCGAGCCAGCGCGGGCGTATCGGGCAGGCCCAGGCCAGGGGCGATGACATGCCAGCAGCGTTCCAGGTCATCCGGATACCAGACTGTGTTGCCGTCACTGCGGGCGGTGCGATAGGCTGCCAGGAAATCCTCATCCGAGATCTTGCTCTCGGGGACAGCCTTGCGCAGATAGGCGAGCATGCCGCCTTCGAAATCGATGAGGGTGCCGACGACGTCAAACGTGAGTACCTTGAAATCCTTCAGAGGCATGTCTTGCTCCAGAAAAAGGGAATGACGATGAGAGTGGGGGCATAGCCACGAATGAGAGCGCTTGAGCTATTGCTTCAAGAATACGGGCGCGCGCGCCTGCACTGGATGCAAAGTAGGCTGGTCAAACCGCACAGAATTTTTTTCTGGACACCTGTCACAGCATGCTGTGGCATGCTTTTTCCAGCGTTGCCGCAGGCCGGGAATGCGCTCCTGCAAGTTCTCATGGCGAGGTGGCGCCAGGCGGTCCGTTCTTCCCCGTGGTGCCCCCAGGTCCGCTCGCAAGGCGGCGTGGATCCGGTGTCATGGCATGGGAAAGACCGCAGCTTGTCGGTGTTGAAATCAGGAAACGCCTGATGGCGCTGCAGCGGGGCGAGCCCTATCTTGGTTTGCACAACAAGGAGGGAGACATGTGTACCAATGCCATGAGCATCGCGCGGCGCCACCTGTGCATCATCGTGCGGCTGTGCGAGATGTCCGAACAGGAGGAGCCGATCGGCGAACTGGTGCGTGCCACCGTACGCAATTGCCTGCTGGCCATGCAGACAGCGGGAACCGAGCCCATCGAGGCCGCCGAGATCATCGAGCAATTGCTGCAGCATGAACTAGCAGCGCTGCCTACGGAGCGAGCGAAATGTCGCCAGGTGCTAGAAGCGGCACACCTGCACGCCGAATACCTGACCATGGCCGAGCGGCGAGCGACCCATTGAGCGGGGTGGTGTGCGAGTTCACGCTCATCCCGATGAGCCGGCCATTCAGATAGGCAATGGCCGGCTTGCCGCTACATCAGGCGTGCGTATCGATCATTGTGCCGAGCGTGCCGGACATCGGCTTGGCCTTTTCTACTTCACCTGGCCGACTGTTGTCATTATCTCCGTCACTGTCAGTCTTGCTGGCGCTTTGACGCGGATTGGCCGCCACAACATTGTTGTAAAAGCTGCTGGAGAGACTGCTGATCGCTGAAGTCATGGATGGCTCCTTGGGTTGATGGATGTTGCCAGACAATAGTTCTGGCAGCTTGAGCTTATTGTTCGAGACTTAGCCAGGCCTTAGCCGCCCGGATATCTGCAGTCCGGCTTCTGCCGCATACCTTCCTGTCTCATGTGGGCCCAGTCCGTGCTCAGTCCGGGCTCAGTCCTGGCTAAGTTTTCCTGGCTACATTTCTCCTGTCCACCAAATCTTCCTGCTCATTTTGCAATGCGCCGCGTGTTGTGGTTGTCGCAAGCCATCATCAAGCCGACCGTCCATCATCGTTCATTGCCAGCGCTCCATCATGGAAAATATCAATAACATTGTCTTCTTGTGGTTCAATGCCTCCGCGCATCCCAGTCTGATTGCCGTCGACCTGGCCACGGTGCTCGCAGAATTCCAAATCTGGATCGTTCCGATCGTGATTGCCGTGATCTGGTTGCGCGGCCACGAGCCTCAGCGCCGAACCATGCTCGCCGCGACCGTAGCCGGCCTGATCGCATTGTCCGCCAATCAGCTCATCGGCATGGTCTGGTGGCATCCTCGTCCTTTCATGATCGGACTGGGACATACACTGATCCCGCATGCCGCCGACTCTTCTTTTCCCAGCGATCATCTGTCGCTGTGGTGGGCGGTGGCCTTCAGTTTCCTGCTCGCCCCTTCGTTGAGACTTTCCGGGATTATCCTCTGCATTTTTGGTCTGCCGTTGGCCTGGGCACGTATCTATCTCGGCGTGCACTTCCCCTTCGATATGGCGGGGGCCGCCATCGTGGCGATGCTCAGCGCAATCCTCATGCACCGCCTTCCTGTTTGGTGTCTTGATGCCATTTACCTGGTGACGATCCGCATCCACTGCCGTCTTCTCTCCAGGTTCATCGCCAATGGATGGGTCCGTGGCACCAGCTAAGTGAGAGCTAAGTGCGACGGTCCAGACTTCTCACCATCAAATTTCTGTCAGGAGAGCGACATGATCATGTCTAATGTTGAACGTCCCACGCACTGGCTGAACAAGGTTCCCGAAGTCGGTTTGTCGTTCTGGATCATCAAGATCATGTCGACTACCGTAGGTGAGACCGGGGCGGATTTTCTCGCATTCCATGTTGGATGGGGCCAGGCAATCACCAGTGCGATCATGGCAAGCATCCTTGCAGTCGTTCTTTTTGCCCAGTTGAAGACTCGCCGGCATATCCCCTGGCTCTATTGGATGAGCGTGATACTGGTCAGCATCGTGGGCACTCAGATTACCGATCTCCTGACTGATAACCTGGGCATCAGCCTTTATGTCAGTACCAGTGTCTTCTCTCTGTTGCTCGCCGTGATTTTCTTCGTGTGGTATCGCGTCGAGCACAGCCTGTCCATTCACCATATCGTGTCACGTCGCAGAGAGCTTTTCTATTGGGCCGCCATTCTGTGCACTTTTGCTCTGGGCACTGCCGCTGGCGACCTGGCAACAGAAGCATTGGGCCTGGGATTCGCATGGGGTGCGCTGATCTTCGGCACGCTGATCGCTATCACCTACCTCGCTTGGCGCCGGGGTGGCAATGCGGTCGCCAGCTTCTGGATTGGCTATATCTTGACACGACCTTTCGGTGCAGCGCTGGGCGATCTGCTGACCCAGAACAAGGCGGACGGTGGCTTGGGAATGGGAACGATGTGGATCAGTGCGTTGTTTCTGGCGGTCATCATCATGCTGGTCGCCGCCGCACAGGTCGGCACCAGCAGGCAGCGATCAGCCTGAACATCTGCGGCCGATCAAACATTGGATCGACGAACTGCTGCGTCTACAATCAATTTCGAAGGAAGATAGATGAAAACATATTCTGAAAATGTCTTGGCAAAAGTGCCCGAAGTGACTCTGGGATTCTGGCTCATCAAGATCGCAGCGACCACGCTTGGCGAGACCGGAGGTGACGCGGCCTCCATGTCGATGAACCTCGGCTATCTGACCAGTACGGGCATCTTCGCTGCACTCTTCCTGATCGCTGTGGCGTACCAGATCAAGTCCAAAACTTTCCATCCCTTGATCTATTGGTCCACGATTATCGCCACCACCACCGTCGGTACCACGCTGGCTGATTTTGCGGATCGCTCCTTGGGGATCGGTTACGCCGGTGGCACGACCTTGTTGTCCGCGCTTTTGCTGGCGTCCCTGTTGCTTTGGAAGCGCATGCTCGGCTCTGTTTCCGTGAACACGGTAAGCAGCCCGCGAGCAGAAATGTTCTACTGGATGACCATCATGTTTTCGCAGACATTGGGCACGGCACTCGGGGACTGGACGGCCGATAGCGCAGGACTGGGTTATACCGGTGCGGCTGCGGTTTTCGGTGGACTGCTCGTTTTGTTGGTGTTGGCCTACTACGGAACAAAAATCTCCCGCACCCTGCTATTCTGGGCGGCGTTCATTCTGACGCGACCACTGGGCGCCGTGGTGGGTGACTTTCTCGACAAACCCCTGAGTGCCGGTGGCCTGGCCCTGAGCCGCTACGGTGCGTCCATCGCGTTGCTGGCGTTCATGCTGTGCGCCATGCTGGTGTTCCGGCAGAGGGCGGCAACGGCAGCACATTGACACCATTCCAACGGAGGCAACATGCGGGTACTGCTGGTCGAAGACGACGCAATGATTGGCGAGGCGATCCAGGCCGCGTTGAAGGATGCGTCGTACGCGGTGGACTGGGTCAAGGACGGACAGATTGCCGTCACCACCATCACCAGCCAGCATTACGACATTGCCTTGCTGGACTTGGGATTGCCAGGCAAAGACGGGTTGGATGTGTTGAGAAGCATACGCGCGAAGAACATCCCGATTCCCTTGCTGATCATCACGGCGCGCGACGGGCTTGATGATCGGCTGCAAGGACTGGATGGCGGCGCAGACGACTACGTCCTCAAGCCCTTCCAGATGGCCGAGCTGCTGGCCCGCATGCGCGCGGTCCTGAGGCGCAAGGGGGGAATGGCTTCCCCTTTGCTCACCAATGGACTGGTGTCACTTGACCCGGTCAGCAAGGAGGCAAGTCTGCCAGAGGGAGGCGCGACGCAATTGTCCAACCGAGAGTTCGCTCTGCTCCACGCATTGCTGATACGTCCGGGAGCAATTCTGTCGCGCAGCGAATTGGAAGACAGAATCTATGGCTGGAACGAGGAAGTCGAAAGCAACGCGGTCGAGTATTTGATCCACGCCTTGCGCAGAAAGCTTGGCAGCGACATCATCAAAAACGTCAGGGGGGTAGGATGGATGGTCTCAAAAGACGGCTGAACGAATCGGTTCAGCTGAAGCTATCCGTCACACTTTGCATGGCGATACTGGCCGTAGCCGTTGTGGCAGGGGTGTTTTCATTCGCCTCCGCGCTGGATGAAGCGCACGAGTTGCAGGACGATGTGCTTCGTCAGATCGCACATCTGATGGAACGCCAGCGACTTTCGCCTGGCTCTCCCGTGCCTGAGGTCAGTTTCGCTTCGTCGAACGAAGAGTCTCGCGTCATCGTTCAACATCTTGGCTACGCCGCCAGCAAAGCCGAGGTGGATGCAGAAGAAGCACTCCCTCTGCCGTCCAACCTGACCGATGGCCTGCACAATCTTGACGCTGCGGGAGAGAATTTCCGCGTGCTGGTTCAGACCATGCCGGGTGGAGAACGCATCGCCGTTGCACAAGAGTCCGATTTTCGCGATGAAATCGCCAGAGACGGTGCCTTGAGGACCGTCATGCCCTTCCTGCTCCTGATGCCGGTCCTGCTGCTGATCGTCGCCGATCTGATCCGGAAAATGTTCCGTCCCATCGCGGCATTATCCAGGGAAGTGGACCAGCGCCAGGATGAGCAATTGCATCCGGTACAGACCAGTCACTTCCCTGTTGAAGTAAGACCGTTTGCGGTGGCCATCAACCGACTGCTGGGTCGGGTCGAGCAATCGATGGCGTCGCAGCGGCGCTTTGTTGCGGACGCCGCACATGAACTGCGCTCCCCCATGACGGCCATCTCTCTGCAGGCGGAAAGGTTGGCGCAAGCCGACATGCCGGAGCAGGCGCGGCAACGCTTGCACGCATTACGTGATGGAATCGACAGAGGTCGCAATCTTCTCAATCAGCTGCTGGACCTGGCAAAGGCTCAGTCGTCCGTGTCGGTGGTCGATACACCCGTCTCCGTCCAGTCCGTTTATCGTCGGGTGTTGGAGGAGCTCATGCCATTGGCCGAGTCCAAGCAGATCGATATCGGCGTGGATGGTCAGCGAGATGCTCATCTGATGGTGAGCGAACTCGATCTGTTTTCGCTCCTCAGAAATCTTGTTGATAACGCCGTGCGGTATACGCCGAATGGGGGCAAGGTGGATCTTTCAATCGAATTTGACGATAAAAACGTGGCCTTGATTGTTGAAGATAGCGGGCCAGGTATCCCTGTGATCGAGCGGGCGCGAATCTTCGAGGCGTTCCACCGGTTGCTGGGTAGCGATCAGGTCGGCTCCGGCCTGGGCCTGTCCATCGTCAAGGCCATCGCAGACAGGCTGGGGGCGAGCATCACGCTGGGCTTCAGTGACGAGTCAAGTCAAACTGGACTGCGCGTGGTGGTCAATATCCCGAATCAATGAGTGCGTCAAACAGAAGTCCAAATCAGTGAAATCCAAGGAGCCATCATGTCCAACAGTGTTCAAGAACAATATTCACCCATCGCCAAGTTTTTCCATTGGATCACGGTACTGCTCATCATCGCCCAGTGCACCATAGGCTGGACCATGCCAGATGTGGACGATCTGCAATCGCCCGAAGGATTGGTCAGTCTGCACATCTCGGTAGGATTGCTGATTCTCCTGGTCATGCTGGCCAGACTGATCTGGCGCCTGATCAGTCCGGCGCCCAAACCGCTACATACGCGTGTGACGCTCACCGTGGTTGTCGCCAAGCTCGTGCATGGCGGACTCTACCTTCTTCTGGCCATCTCACCCATCCTGGGCTGGATGAACGCTGCAGAGCGAGGCTGGAACCTGTCCTTCTTCGGTTTGATGCAGTTGCCCGCCATCTTCCCGGCAAATTCCGATCTGCTGGCCACGATCGGAGATTGGCATATTGCCTCGGTCTGGGCGCTGTTGGCCTTGATTGGCCTGCATGTCTGCGGTGCGCTCTATCATCAACTTGTCGTTAAAGATGGAACTCTCTCGCGCATGCTTCCATTGAGCAAGCGGTAATCATCAGCTTGTCCGCCCTGCAGGGCGTCGGTTTGCGCCCGGGTTCAAGCCTCAACAGACGTCTTCAAACTGCTCGGCCGGCATCGGGCGTCCGAACAGGTAGCCCTGATAGCGCGTGCAACCCAGTGCCGCCAGGAACTGTTGCTGCTCGCGGGTTTCCACGCCTTCGGCAATCACTTCCAGGCCCAGGGCATCGGCCAGCGTGATGATGCTCTTGGCAATGGCCACGTCGCTGGGCGCAAACAACAGTTCGCGTACGAACGACTGATCGATCTTGAGCTGGTCGATGGGCAGGCGCTTGACCAGAGACAACGAGGAATAGCCCGTCCCGAAGTCATCCAGTGACAAGGCCAGGCCATGCTGCTTGAGTTCCATCATCTTCTCGATGGTGGACTGAACATCGTCGACCATGGCTGATTCGGTCAACTCCAGCTTGAGATGACAGGGGTCGGCGCCGGTCGCCTTGATCGTTTCCAGCATGCACTGCACGAAGTCGGGCTGGCGTACCTGTACTGCGCTGACGTTGACTGCGATCACCACGGGCTGACGACGACTGTCGCGATTCCATCGGACAGATTGCCGACAGGCCTGCTGGAAGACCCAGTGGCCCAGCGGCAGGATCAGTCCCGATGACTCGGCTACCGGAATGAAGATGGCCGGTGAGACGCTGCCCCGGAAGGGGCTGTTCCAGCGCGCCAGGGCTTCCACGCCGATCAGATTGCCGGCCTGGTCGCGCTGCGGCTGGTAATGCAGCAGGAATTCGCTGCTGCCGATGGCGCGCCGCAGATCGCTCTCCAGGCCCGTACGGAAATGCAGCGCATGCTCCATGGCCTGGTCAAACAGGCAGCAGGTATTGCGTCCTTTCTGCTTGGCTGCGTACATGGCCAGGTCTCCCTGGCGCAGCAGGTCTTCGACGCTGGCGCCTTGTTCCTGCATCAGCGCTACACCGACCGAGCAGGTCGCGAAATGGCTGAGCCCGTCCAGATCGAATCGCTGCTCCATGGCTGCGACGATGCGCTGGGCAAATCCGGTGGCGGTCTCCTCGATGATTGCCTGCGTCGCCGCTGGCTGCTGTTGCAACACCACGAACTCATCTCCACCCAGGCGCGCCACCAGGGCGCCTGCAGCCAGTTCCTGCAGACGTGCGGCAATCTGGCACAGCAGACGATCGCCGATCGAATGCCCCAGCGCATCGTTGAGGTCCTTGAAGTTGTCGATGTCGATGAAGAACAGGGCGGCCTGATCTCCCAGAGCGCTGGCGGCGGCGATCCTGTCGAGCAGCAAGCGTCGGTTGGGCAGCCCGGTGAGAGGGTCATAGAAGGCCAGTTGCCGGGTCTCCTCCTGCAGACGTTTCTGGTCGCTGATGTCGACCTGGGTGCCGACATAGTGCGTAATGCGTCCGCTCGGATCGGCAACGGCAGTCAGCGTCACCACGGCGTAGAAGGACTCGCCATTGCTGCGCCAGACGCGCAGCTCTCCCTGCCACTTGCCGTCGCGCTGGACCAGTGCCCACAGTCGTGCGCGGAAATCCTCATGGTCTTCTTCGCGCTGGCACGGCGGCATGCCTGAGGCGGGTACCTCGTGCTGCTGGTAGCCGGTCAGTGCAGTAAAGGCGGCATTGGCATCGAGCACCTTGCGGTTGGCGTCCATCACCCAGATCGCCTCGGAGGAGTGGAAGGCCGCTGCCGCGATGCGCAGCGAGGTTTCGCTCTGCTGCAATCGGGCCGTGCGCCGGGCCACTTCGCGCCGCAGATAGGCCGCGATGCCCAGGGCGCCCAGCAACAGCGCCAGTGCGCCACACAGCAGCCACCAGACATAGCCAGGCAGGGTGGTATTGCCGCGCCCCCATTTGCGCAGGATCTTGAAATAGATGGAATCGGGATCGCCCTGCCACTGGCTGAGCGCACGGTCGACCGCAGCCAGAATCTCGGGGGGCTGCTGCCTGGCGCTCACGAAGAACAGCTTCACCGGCTGGAATACGATGTTGGTATCGGCCAGGTGATAGCGGTCGACCAGCATGTCACCGACCTGCTGGCTGGCCACGAGGCCATCGATCTCGCCCGCTGCCGCCATCCTGAACCCGTCCTCGATGCTGTGCAGCGCGACCAGCCGGACCTTGATGCCGGAGTTGTCCATCAGGTTGCGGAAATAATTGGACTGCACCGAGTTTTCCAGCAGGCCTATCCGCTTGTCCTTGAGATCGAAGATGGAGTTGATCGCCACCGAGCGGTTGCGATAGAGGATGGACCAGCTGTAGAGCGCCGGAACGGTCGGAAAACGCATCAGTTTTTCGCGCTGCTCGGTCCATGCCACGTCAGGCAACAGGTCGATCTGGCCGTTCTCCACCTGCTGCAGGCAGGCCTGCCACTCACAGGGGACGAAGCGCAGTTGCCAGTGCTCGCGCTCGGCGATGAGTCGGATCAGATCAATGTGCAGTCCGCTGGCCGTGCCTTCGCCATCGAAGAAGATTTTTGGGGGATTCTGGTAAACCCCGACCGTGAGCACCTTGCCCGGTTCAGGTGGCTGCGCCTGTGCGGTAAGCCAAACACCGCAGCCGACCAGCAAAGCCAGCCCCACCAGCGCTGCCCGGCTGCGCAAAGCGACATGCAGCCAGCGCGCCGCTTGCCACGCGCGGTGGCATGGCGGCCGGTCTCGATGGCCGCCGGTCTGACTCTCCCCCGCCGCAGCCGGAATGGGTGCTGGATGCTTCATGCTGCCTGCGCCTGTCCCTGATTTGGTTTTTTGTCTACTTTATAGAACATCCAGCCAAATGGAAACCCTCATTGGTGCAGGGCATGCTGCCGTCCTCAGGATGTGCCAAAAATAAGCACATACCCCTCTTTCAATTGATAATGGTTCTTGTTACTATTTGAGACGTAATTAAAACTTAAAGTGACGACGTGCGCATTCAATGCCTGTGAATGTCATGGGCCAGCCGTCGTGACTCCCGCTCAAGAAGCGAGCCGCAAAACAGACAGCCATAGCCTCGATCCGATGTTGTAGTGATCGACGGTCTCCAGCCATCCAATCAATCAAGTCACGCCCCGTGCCGCCACCTTGGCGCCGCGCAGGACCTGCCGCCATGCAAAGGCCCCGTCACTTCGGACGGATTGGTCCTGAACCGGGCCAGATGGTGCCAGGTGCACGTGCGTGATGGTGTAGAGGAAAAGCGCTATGTCTGACCAATCCAATCCGATGGACCTGCGCCTTCAGTTCATCGCTTGCCGCTCGCAGCTGCGTGACGCCGCTGCGAGAATTCTGGGATGTCGCCAACGTGCAGAGGATGTGGTGCAGGATGCCTGGTTCAAGATCGCCGAGTTGCCTGAAGAATTCTCCGCCCGTCATCCTAAGGCCTTCCTGCTCCAGGTCACCCGCAACCTCGCCATCGACCGCCAGCGCCGCATGGCCATGGAGTCCTTCATGTTCGCCGAGGAAGAGGAGGGCATGGATGTCATCTGCCACCAGGCAAGCCCGGAGGGCACAAGCATTTCGCGGCAGACCCTGGTGAGCGTCGCGAATGCCTTGTCGACTCTGCCGGAACGCACCCTGCGAGCCTTCGAACTGCATCGCCTGGAAGGCTATACCCAGCGCGAAGTAGCCGAGCACCTGGGCGTCTCCACCACGCTGGTGAACTTCATGATCCGCGACGCAATGCAATGCTGTCTCAAGCAAGCCGTCTGACACACCGTGGTTGTCCATGCCCGTGCGGATCTGAAAACGCTAAATTTATGGCCTCGTGATTCGTCAATATAAACAAGATTGATTCGCATTTGCATATTGCAATGTGAATAATTCATGAACAGGGCGAACGATCTGTGAAATGAACGTTCGCCGCGAATCAGGAAAGTTGAGACGAACGATGAGCTTCGACCGTGAAGATGGCGTATTCCGCGTGCTGGTCAACGAGGAAGAGCAGTATTGCCTCTGGCCCGACTACAAGAGTATCCCTGGTGGCTGGCGTGACGCCGGCGTCAGTGGCAGCAAGCAGGTCTGCCTGCAGCATATCGAAACGGTGTGGACCGACATGCGTCCGCGCAGTCTGCGCGAATTCATGCAGGGTCAGGGCCAGGCATGATCACACTGTTCTGCCTGCCCTGTGCCGGCGGCAGTGCCAGCATGTATTTTCCCTGGCAAGCCGCCTTGCAGGATGTAGCGCGACTGCAGGCCGTCGAGCTGCCCGGTCGCGGCCGTCGCATCCGCGAGCCGCTGCTGCAGGACTATGTCGTGCTGCTGGATCGACTGACCGATGAGTTGGCCGGCACGGCGGCGCCATCTTCCGGCTACATGCTGTTTGGTCATAGCATGGGCGGCCTGCTGGCGCAGGGATTGGCGCGCAGCTTGCCGCAGCGCGGCTGGCCCGCGCCCCGCGCGTTGATGGTATCGGCCTGCGCGGCGCCGCTGGCGCGTGAGTGGGTGACGCCGGAGGATTCCGATGCCGCCCTCATCGCCGCCATGCGCCGCCAGGGTGGCACCCGCGAGGAGGTCTTCGACTGTCCCGAGCTGCTGGAACTGGCGCTGCCCGTCTTGCGCGCCGATTACCGCGTATGCAGCAGTTTCCAGATGCAGCGTCCAGCCGATGAAATGGCTGACTTGCTCGATCTGCCGGTACATGTCTATGGCGGCATCGGCGACCCGTTGGGTAGTGCAGCGCTGCAGGCATGGCAGCGCGAAACCCGGGGCAGCGTCACGCTGGACTGGTTCGACGGTGGTCACTTCTATCTGCAAGGTCAGCAGGACGCGTTGCTGGCCCGTTTGCGGCGTCATCTTCAGGCGCATGCCAATTCCTTGTCCCACGCCGATCATGCTGCAGCGCTTGCCCACGCCTGAGGGCGTTCCCGCGCAGATCGAACTGTGGCAGGTCGCCTTCGACCTGGATCATGGTGATGACGCAAAGGATGCGCTTGTGCTGAGCCCGCAAGAGCAGGCCCATGCGCGCCGCTACCGCCGCCGCGACGATGCCCGGCGCTTTTGCTGCATGCGTGCCTGCCTGCGCCGCCTGCTGGGCGAGCGCCTGGACTGCGCTCCGCAAGCCGTGCCGCTGGTGCGCAACGCCTATGGCAAGCCGCTGCTGGGCGGGCCGGGCGGGCTGTCCTTTAATGTCTCGCATGCTGGCGATATCGGGCTGCTCGCCATGGCACCCGGTCTGGCGCTGGGCATTGACGTCGAATGCGGCATCGCTGCAGGGCTGCAAGAGTTGCACGGTATGGCCAGGCAGGTACTGAGCCCGGATGAATGGGCCGCATTGCCAGCTCCGCTGGACGAAGTGCGCTTCCTGCGTCATTGGGTCGCCAAGGAAGCCGTGCTCAAGGCGCTGGGCCTGGGTATCGGTGAGCACCTGCAATCCATTCACCTCGATCTGGAGAGCCACCCGCGCTACCAGATCTTCCATCAGCAGTCGCAGTGGCCTGCACCCGCACGGCTGCATGCACGCGCCTTGTCCACCCGACCCGGCCATGCCGCCGCGCTGGCCTGGATCGACGCCTGACCCCGGAGAATCCTCTTGAGCACCGCTATCACCGCCACCATCGATACGCCCTCCCAGACGCCGCTGACCTTCAGTCGTCATCTCCGCCCCGACGCCGGCAGGGACGTCCTGCCGGTGCTGCTGCAGCCGCTGCACCCCGGCCAGACGCTGGCGCAGGCACGGGATGCCTTGTCCGGTCAGATCGAGGCGCATCTGCGCAGTGTCGGCGGGGTACTGTTGCGCGGCTTCGAGGTGCCCGGCGTAGCCGACTTCCAGCAGTTCGCGGCCAGTTTCGGCGATCCGCTGTTGCGCTACGAATTCGCCTCCACACCGCGTTCCTCGGTGGCCAACGGCATCTATACCTCCACCGAGTATCCGGCCCACCAGCACATCCCGCTGCATAACGAGCAAGCCTACACGCGCGAATGGCCGATGCGCATCTGGTTCCACTGCGTGACCGCTTCGCCCACCGGTGGCGAAACCCCGATTGCCGACAGCCGCGCGATCTATCGCCGCATGCCTGCCGCCATCCGCGAGCGCTTCGCCCAGGGGCTGCTCTACGTGCGCCACTACAGCCATGATTTCGACCTGCCATGGCAGGACGTCTTCGGGGTGCAGACCCGCGCCGAAGTGGAAGCCTTCTGCCGCCGCCAGCATATCGAGTGGCAATGGCTGGAGGACGACGGCCTGCGCACCCGCCAGCGTTGCCAGGGCGTGGAGCGCCATCCGGTGACCGGCGAGATGGTCTGGTTCAACCAGGCACACCTGTTCCATGCCTCCAACCTGGCGCCCGAAGTGCGCGCATCGCTCATCGACCTGGTCGGCGAAGACCAGTTGCCACGCAATGTCTGCTGGGCCGACGGCACGGCCATCGACGATGCCGTCCTCGACCAGGTGCGCGAGGTCCTGGCGGCGGAGACGGTGATCTTCCCTTGGCAGGCGGGCGACGTACTGATGCTCGACAACATGCTGGTGGCCCATGCCAGAACACCGTTTTCCGGACCGCGCAAGGTGGTGGTGGCAATGTCGCGCTCCCACACCAATCTCGACTGATCCCTTTGCCCACGATTGCCACGCCATGACGATTACCGCCGATTCCCCCGACCGCGCCACTCACATCGTCGCGCGTCTTTTTCAGCTGGCGCAGACGCGCCCGCATGACCTGGCGCTGACCACGGTCAAGGCTGAAGGCGAGCGCGCCTTCAGCTACCTCGAACTGGCCGACGCCACGCGCACGCTGGCCGCGCACCTGCAACAGCATCACGCACCGGGTGAGCGCGTCTTGCTGCTGCTGGACAATGACCATCATTACGTCATCGCCTTCTTCGCCTGCCTGGCCGCCGGCCTGATCGCGGTACCGCTGCATCGCCCGGAGTCGATGCGTCAACAGCACCTGCAACGTCTGAGCGGGATCGCCGAGGACGCCGGGGCCGCCTGCTGGCTGGTCACCTCCGCCGTGCGCGACGCCTTGCAGGCAGCAGCGGCACCACTGGCCGGGCAGGCGCCGATGCTGGCCGTCGATGCGCCGCAGGCCGGGGAGGGCGTCTTCCGCGAACATCCGATCGCGCCCGCCGACGTCGCCTTCCTGCAATACACCTCCGGCTCGACCTCCCAACCCAAGGGCGTGATGGTTACCCACGCCAACCTGATGGCCAACGAAGCCGCCATCGAGGAGCGCCTGGGGGTGGGCAGCGACGATGTCTTCGTCAGCTGGCTACCGCTCTACCACGACATGGGGCTCATCGGTGGACTGCTGCAGCCGCTGTATCGCGGCATCCCGGTGGTACTGATGTCACCGGCCTTCTTCCTCGAACGTCCGGTGCGCTGGCTGGAAGCGATTTCACGTCATCGCGGCACCATCAGCGGCGGCCCCGATTTTGCCTATCGGCTGTGCGTGGACCGCATCGGCGGCGAGCGTGCGGCAGGGCTGGACCTGTCCTCGTGGCGGGTGGCGTTCTCGGGCGCTGAACCGGTACGTCACGATACCTTGCAGGCGTTCATCGACCGCTTCGGTCAGATCGGCTTTGCTGCCGATGCCGTCTATCCCTGCTATGGTCTGGCCGAATCGACCCTGCTGGTCACCGGGGGCCGGCGCGGGCAGGGCATGCAGGTCGCGGCCTTCGAGGCCGAAGGCCTGCGCCAGGGGCGTGCCGATGTCATTGATGTCATCGCGCCGGCAGCGCAGGCGGTTCATCTGGTAGCCTGCGGCATTTCGCCAGCGGGCCATGCCTTGCGCATTGCCGATCCGGCCACCGGCGCCGCGCTGGCCGAAGGCCTGGTCGGCGAGATCTGGGCCGCCGGCCCCAGCATTGCCGCTGGCTACTGGCGCCGCCCACACGACAGCGACCACGCCTTCGTCGAGCAGGAGGGCCAGCGCTGGCTGCGCACCGGCGACCTGGGATTCTGCCGCGCAGGCGCCCTGTTCGTCACGGGCCGCAGCAAGGACATGATCATCGTGCGCGGTCAGAACGTCTATCCGCAGGACATCGAGCGCGCCATCGAGCGCGAGGTCGAACTGACCCGCAAGGGCCGTGTGGCGGCTTTCGCCATCCCGCGCCAATGGCATCCGCAGGGGATCGAGGGTATCGGTGTGGCGCTGGAAATCTCGCGTAGCGTGCAAAAGATGGTCGCGCCACAGCAACTGGTGGAAGCGCTGCAGGAATGTATCGTACAGACCTGCAACGAGGCCGCCAGCGTCATCGTGCTGCTCAATCCCGGTGCCTTGCCCAAGACCTCCAGCGGCAAGCTGCAACGCAGCGCCTGCCGCGAGGGCTGGCACACGCAGAGTCTGGACGCCTATGCCATCCTGGCCTTCGGCCATCTGCAAGGCGGCACGCAGCCTACGCCCACGACCGCTCCTGCAACCCGGGGCGACAGCCCCGACACCGCCACTCTGCGCAGCTTGTGGGAGAGTGTGATGCACACGCCTGCGTTGGCGGGCCAGTCACATTTCTTCCGTCAGGGTGGCAATTCGCTCCAGGCGGTACAGCTGGCGGCGGCCATCGGCGAACAGTGGCAGATCGATTTCCCGGTGCGCCTGATCTTCGAATACCCGCAGCTGGAGCAACTGGCCGAACAGTTGCAGGCATTGCGCCAGAACGCGCCGCGCCGGCCAGCTGTGGTCATGGCCGGCCTGAACGAGAGCCAGCGCCAGGCCGGCCTGCCCCTGTCGCCGGGCCAGCATTCGCTCTGGACCACCTGGCAGCTCGACCCTGACAGCCCGGCCTACAACATGCCGGGCATCCTGCATCTGCAGGGTGCGCTGGATGTGGCGGCGCTGGGCCGCAGCCTCGATGACCTGGTCACGCGCCATGCCATCCTGCGTACGGTGTACCGGGTGCAGGCCGACGGTGTACCGGTACAGTTGGCCTTGCCGCCCGGTCCGGGTGTACTGGAAGTGTTGGGCGACGTGTCCGGCGATGCGGGGCAAGCACGCGCATGGCTGGAGCAACGCGCCCGCCTGCCGTTCGCATTGGCGCAGGAGATTCCCTTGCGCGCATGCCTGGTGCGCATTGATGAGCAGCATCATGCACTGGGCATCACGCTGCACCATATCGCCGCCGATGGTCAGTCGCTGCCGGTATTGCTGCAGGAGCTATGCGCGCTGTATGCGTCGCATCGCCAGGGCCAGCCATTGCCGGCCGCTCCCGTGCGGCAGTTCAGCGATTACGTCATGTGGCGACAGCAGCAGCTGGACAGCGCCGAGATCGCCCGTCAGCTTGACTACTGGCGTAACGCTTTGGGCAGCGAGCACGAAGCACTGCCTTTGCCGGAGGGTCGCCGTCAGGCGAGCCCGGGAGAGGGGTTGCCCGAGGCGCGCCACGCTTTCACCTTGCCGACCGATATCTCACGGGCGCTGCGCGCCTTGTGCGCGGCACAGGGTTGTTCGCTGTACATGGGCATGCTGGCCTTGCTGGATCTGGTGCTGTATCGCGCCACCTGTTGCAGTGATCTGCGTGTCGGTGCGCCCATGGCCGAGCGCAGCCATCCGCAGACGCGGACCATGATCGGCTATCTGCTCAACCTGCAGGTGCTGCGTACTCGTCTGGACAGCCGGCTCGGCTTTGACGCCTTGCTGCGCCAGGTACGCGCGACGGTGCTGGCGGCGCGCCAGCATCAGGATGTGTCCTTCGACATGGTGGTGCAAGCCCTGCAGCCGCAGCGGCAGTCGCACGTGCATCCCCTGTGCCAGGTCAAGTGCACCGAACGTGAGGCCTTGCCGGTGTGGCAGGCGGACGCACTGTCGCTGCAGCTGGAAGAGTTGAGCGCAGGCCAGGCCCACTTCGATCTGAGCCTGGACTTCAGTCTTGCGGGCGAGGAGCTGCACTGCCTGTTCGCCTCCGCCAGTACGCGCTGGACGCAGGAAGAAATCGGCCAGATGGCCGACGCCCTCGCCAGGTTCGCCCGGCAAGTTTGCGCTGCCCCGACTTCGCCGCTGGGGCAGCTGCCCTGGCCGACAGCGCCCGCCCCGCTGGCCGCGCCCCAGACCGAGTGCGCCGCCATCGACAGAGAGGGGGATGTGATCGCACTGTGGCTGACCCACGCCCGGCGCGCACCGCAGGCCCTGGCGGTAGCCGATGAGCGCATCCACCTGGAGGCGCAGCAGTTGCGCACCCAGGTGGAGCAGTTGGCGCGCCAGTTGCGCGAGCTGGGTGTGCAGGCCGAAGACAGGGTGGCCATCGCAAGCGCGCGCCAGGTCGAGTTCGTCGTCGCCGTGCTTGCCTGTCTGCGCGCTGGCGCCTGCTATGTCCCGCTGGACCCGCAGTTGCCGGACGAACGCCTGGCCTATCAGCTTGCCGATAGCGGCGCCCGCCTGCTGCTGACCACGCCCGAGGCTGCGCGCCTGCACAGCTTGCCGGGCGCGCCGGCGCACTACCTGACCATTCCGGCGGCCACTGCCGCCGTCGAGGAAGCCGCGCCAGGGGAGGACTGGCCCGCAGTGCATCCGCAACAGGCCGCCTATCTGATCTACACGTCAGGCTCTACCGGTCGTCCCAAGGGCGTGGCGGTGAGCCGTGCTGCGTTGAGCAATTACGTGCAGGCGCTGCTGCTGCGTCTGGCGCTGCCGGCGGAGGTGCGCAGCATGGCCATGGCCTCGACGGTAGCCGCCGACCTGGGCCATACCACCTTCTTCGGCGCCTTGTGTTCCGGCCGTGCGCTGCAGTTGCTGCCGGCTGAGGCAGCCTTTGATCCGGCACAGTTCGCCGCCTTCATGCAGGAGCGCCGCGTCGATGTGCTCAAGATCGTGCCCAGCCATCTTCAGGCGCTGCTGCAATCCGCACAGGCGACGCAGATCCTGCCGCGCCATACCCTGGTCGTCGGTGGCGAAAGCACCAGCCCGGCCTTGCTGGAACAGATCCATGGGCTGTGCCCGGACTGTCGGGTGGTCAACCACTACGGCCCGACCGAAACCACGGTGGGCATACTCACCCAACTACTGGAAGGCGATCAGCCTTTGCCGCTGCCCTTGGGCCAGCCATTGGCACAACTGAGGCTGCAGGTGCTCGATGCCGATCTCAATCCGGTGCCGCGCGGGGCAGCGGGCGAACTGTATATCGGCGGCGCCGGTCTGGCACGTGGCTACCACGGCAAGCCCGGCGCCACAGCCGAGCGTTTCATCGCCGATCCGGCCGGCAACGGCGCGCGCCTGTACCGGAGCGGCGACAAGGTCAGGCTGGACCGCGCCGGACGGCTGGTGTTCCTGGGCCGTATCGACGATCAGATCAAGATTCGCGGCTACCGTGTCGAACCACAGGAAATCGCCGTGGTCCTGCGCGCCCAGCCGGGCGTGAGCGCGGCCGAAGTACTGGCCCTGCCGGGTCCCGAGCAACGTCTGCAGCTGTGCGCGTATGTGGTCGGCAGCGCCGATCCGGTGGCCCTGCGCAACGCCCTGGCGGCGCAACTGCCCGACTACATGGTGCCGGCCCACTTCGTGCCGCTGGCGCAATTGCCGCTGACGGCCAATGGCAAGATCGACCGCAAGGCATTGCCGCTGCCGCAGGAGGGCAGCCAGCACAGCACCGGACTGTCCGGGGAGGATAGTCCGCAAGAGGGCGTCGAAAGCGTGATCGCGGCAATCTGGGAAGAAGTGCTGGGAGTGGCTCAGGTGAGCCGCCATGACAATTTCTTCGCCCTCGGCGGCGACTCCATCCTGACGCTGAAGATCGTTGCCCGTCTGCGCAAGGCCGGCTGGCGTATCACGCCGCGTCAGCTGATGCAGACCCAGGATCTGGCCGCCGTCGCCGCGCTGGCGCTACCGCTGGACGGACAGGGCAATGCACCCGCGGCTGCACCGGCAGCGGCGACCGAAGGCCCGCGCTCATGGCCGCTCACCCCGATCCAGCAGTGGTTCTTCCGGCATCACGCGCAGCCGCCGGCGCACTGGAACCAGAGTGTGCAGTTGGAAGGACCGGCCGATACCTCGGTCGATCGCCTGCACCATGCCATCGACCAGTTGGGTCGTCTGCATGAGGCGCTGCGTCTGCGCTTTCACCGTAGCGACGACGGTGTCTGGCGGCAAACGGTGGCGCCGCATGCCGGCCAGTGCTTCGACGTGCGGCACGTGGCCGACGCGGCGGCGCAGGCGGCGGCGATTGCAGCCGCCCAGCGCAGTCTCGATCTGTCACAGGGGCCGCTGTGGCGAGTGCTGTGGCTCACGCAGCCGCGTCAGTCGCGCGGCATGCTGGTGCTGATCGCGCATCATCTGGTAGTCGATGGCGTGTCCTGGCGCATTCTGCTGGAGGATCTGCTGAACCTGCTGCAAGGCACGACGCCACCCGAGAGCAGCAGCGGCTTCAGCGCCTGGGCCGGCGCAGTGGCGGCGGCCCGTCTGAGTACGGCGGAGCAGGCACACTGGGAGGCACTGGCATCGACCGGTGATGAGGATTTGCCCTGCACGCCGGCGCATGGCGTGGGCATGCGCGCCACCAATACCATCGGCCGCAGCGCACGTGAAGCCGTGGTGCTGGATCACGACAGCACCACCTTCCTGCTTGGTCCGGCCCACGCCGCCTATCGCACGCGCATCAACGACATCCTGCTGGCCGCTGCCGCCCAGACACTGTGCGAGTGGGCAAAGCGCGATCGCATCCTCATCGAGCTCGAAGCGCACGGCCGCGAAGAGTTGCCCGGTGCCGCAGGAGAAGCACCGGATCTGAGCCGTACCGTGGGATGGTTTACGGCGCTCTGTCCGGTGCAACTGACGGTCACCAGCAGTGCACCGGGCATCCTGCTGGCACAGACCAAGGAGCAACTGCGCCAGTGGCCCGGGCAGGGGCAGGGTTATGGTCTGTGGCGCAGTCAGAGCGGGCAGGGCGGTCTGCAGCCGCAGGTGAGCTTCAATTATCTGGGGCGCTTCGATGCGCTGCCCGAGACCTCCGGCTGGCAGATGCTGCCCCGCACGGCGGCGCAAGCCGACCTGGAGCGCGATCCGGCCAGCCTGCGGCGCTGCCTGCTGGACTTCACGGCCCTGGTCACCGATGGTCAACTCCATCTGGAGTGCCTGTATTGCAGTGCCTTGCACCAGCAGGCCGACATCGCCGCGTTGCTGCAGCAATACCTGCATAACCTGCGTGCGCTGCTGGCCCATTGCGCCGGGGTGAGCGGTCGGGCCACGCCATCGGATTTCCCGCTGGCGCGCCTGCAACAGCCCCAGCTCGACCACTTGATGCAGAGCCTGCCGGCCGAACGCGTGGCCGATCTCTATCCGCTCTCGCCGATGCAGGCTGGTCTGTTTTTCCATGCGCTGCTGGCGCCACAAGGCGGCGCATATCTCAACCAGTTGCAGGTGCGTCTGCACCGCCTCGATGTAGAACGCTTCCGCCAGGCCTGGTGGACCGTCCTGGACCGTCATGACATCCTGCGCAGCGGCTTCCTGATGCAGGGCGACCAGCCGCTGCAATGGGTGGCCCGAGACGCCGCGCTGACCATCGACGAACACGACTGGCGCCAGCGCCCCGATCTGGATTGCGCCCTGCAGGCGCTGGCTGCCACCGAACACGCACGCGGCGTCGATCTTCAGCATCCGCCGCTGATGCGCCTGAGTCTGGTGCGGGTGGACGATCAGGTGCATCACCTGATCTGGACCCGTCATCACCTGCTGCTGGACGGCTGGAGCAGCCAGCAGTTGATCGGCGAAGTGCTGCGACTTTACCGGGGCGCGATTCTGCCCGCGCCGACGCTGCGCTATCGCGACTACATCGCCTGGTTGCAGCAGCAGGACCGTGGCAGTGCCGAGCAATTCTGGCGCGCTCATTTGGCTGGCGTCGAAGGCCCGACCAGTCTGGTCAACAGCCTGCCGCCACTGCAGCAGCCGGGCCGGGGCCAGGGCAGTTGCCAGGCCACGCTGGATTTGCTGGCCACGGCGCACCTGCAGAGCTTCGCACGCGAACATCAGTGCACTCTCAACACCCTGGTACAAGCGGCCTGGAGCCTGGTACTCGCCCGTTATTGTGGCCAGTCCACGGTGATCTTCGGTGCAACCGTCGCAGGCCGTCCCGACGAACTGGAAGGAGCGGAGAATCTGCTGGGCCTGTTCATCAATACCCTGCCCATCGTGACCCGCCTGCAACCGGAGATGACGGTACAGACTCTCTTGCAGCGGCTGCAGACCAGCAATCTGGCCGTGCGCGAGTTTGACAGCACGCCGCTCTACGACATCCAGACCTGGGCCGGACATGCCGGACAATCGCTGTTCGACAGCATCCTGGTATTCGAGAACTATCCGCTGGATCTGGCCTTGCAGGCCGAGCAGCAGCAGGGCCTGCGTCTGGAGGTGCTGCACAACCGCGAAGAGACCCATTACCCCCTGACCCTGATTGCCACGCTGACCGAACGGCTGCAACTGGAATGGCGCTACGACACCGCGCGCATCGCGCCCGCCAGCGCGCAAGCATTGCGGGACCTGACGGTGTCACTGCTGTTGCAATTGGCCGGACATCTGCACCGTCCGCTGGCCGAACTGACCTGGCACAGCCGGGCTGAACAGACGGCAATGCTGGCCTGGTCGCGCAATGCGCAAGTCCATGAGGCCGGCAACGTGCTGGCGTTGATCGAAGCACAGGCAAAGGCACACCCCGAGCGGCCCGCCTTGCGGGTACCGCATACC
>NZ_JABXGG010000015.1:0-143036 GCF_022627875.1 Herbaspirillum sp. C7C8 | reverse complement strand
GGCACCTTGGCAGCCACCGAAGGAGAGCTGGTCGTCACGGCGGCGGGCCGTCTGGAAAACACCGGGACCATCGCTGCCGGCCGGGATGTGCAGATACGCAGTGCGGGCGTGCTGCGCGTGACGGCCAAAGGTATCCACAATCACGCGGGTGCATTGCTGCTTGGCGGCGGTGTCTCGCTCTCGGCCGGTGCGGGGCAGGACTTCATCAACCGGGGCCTGATCGATGGCGTCACTACGCGCATCCAGGCCGGTACGCTCTATAACCTCGGTAGCGGACGCATTTACGGTGACCGCATTGCGCTCGCTGCGGAGGTGCTGCACAACGCTTCGGAAACCATCGATGGCGTGCTGCGGGCCCCGGTCATCGCCGCGCGTGAGCGTCTGGATATCGGGACCGGGGTGCTCCACAACAGCGAGAAGGCGCTGCTGTATTCAGCCGAGGACATGTCCATTGGCGGCGCCATCGGCACCGACCATCGTGCGACCGGAAGTGCTCGCGAAGTCAACAATACCAGTGCGACCATCAATGCGGATGGTGCACTCACCATTGCGGCCGATGCGATCAACAATCGTAACGCGCATTTCGAGATCGCCGACGAGAGCAAGCCGGGACGCCGGATCATCAACTACCGGCTGGTGGGATCTTCCGACTTCATCTCGGGAGAGCATGCGCGCATCGTCCACAAGGATAATGGCCAGATCATCGCTGCCGAGAACTGGCGAGCCATGGGCGATGAAGACAACTTCCGCCTGCTTTTACCCTCGGCGCAATCCCCCTTTGATGGACAAATGTTCGGTCAATGGATCATCTACGACGGCACCGAGCAGATCCAGCGCACCATCGTCACGCGCAGCGCACCCGGCATGATCACCTCCGGCGGCAGGATGAATCTGGCCGCCGGGGTGGTCAACAACTACGCCAGTCAGTTCATCGCCGGGGGCACCCTGGCCGGTGACAACGTCAATGGCACCGCCATCCGCAATACCGGTCCGCTGGGCAGGCAGATCGTTACCTCGGTGGGTACGGGGGTAAAAACCTACATCAAGGGTCATCGCTTCAAGGCCGATGACCGTCGTTATGAGAGCGCACCCTACGCCTCTCAAACGATAGAAACCCGATTCCCACTTGATGTGAGCGCCACGCACGAGGTGGGCAGCACGCGCGACCTGAGCCTGCCGGCCAATGCCTTGTACCAGATCAATCAGAGCAGCGTGACGACGCCACTGGTGCAGACCGATCCGCGCTTCATCGGTGAGCGGAATTGGTTGTCTTCTGACTTCCTCGTTCGTGCGTATCGGGATCGCGCGGGTCCCGCGCCGGGTTACCAGCGTTTCGGCGATGGATTCTACGAACAACAACTGATCCAGCGCCAGATCCAGGAGACCACCGGCCAGCGCTATCTGAGCGGTTTCAGCAACAACGAGGCGCAATATCTGGCGCTGATGCAAGCCGGGCTGCAGCAGGCGCAGACCCAGCGTTATGCCTTGGGCATTGCACTCACCGAAGCACAGATCGCCCAGCTCAAGACCGACATCGTCTGGCTGGTACAACGCAAGGTAACGCTGGCCGATGGCAGTGAGCAGGAAGTGCTGGTGCCGCAAGTCTATCTGCAGCCGTCGAATCTGCGTGTCAGTGGCCGACAGACCCTGATCGCCGGTAATGAGGTGGTGCTACAGAGCGTGCAGGACATCATTAATCGGGGCGGCACCATTGCCGCGCGTGCGGGCGTGACGCTGCGCGCGGAGAACGTGCGCAATCTCGGCGGCAGTATCGATGGGGGCGATGTCCGAGTCGCAGCCACCACCGATATCGAGCATGCCGGTGGCGTCATCAGTGCCAATGACAAGCTGACCTTGAGTGCGGGCCGCGATGTGGTGATCCGCAGTACCAGCGTCACCACCGCCAATGCCACCACCACGGGCAGCAACATCAATCAGGTAGCCAGCGTCAACGGCAAGGACGTGGTGCTGCTGGCCGGCCGCGATCTGCAAGCCGATGCTGTCGTCATTGCCGCCAGCGGCGACGCCACGCTCTCGGCAGGAAGGGATGTGCGTCTGGGTGTGATCCAGGAGTATTTCCGGCAGGAGATCCGCTGGGCCGATGACAAGGGCGGCAGCAACTGGGTCAGCCGCTTGACCGGTCCAAACTTCGTGGACCGCGCCAATGGTGCACACGGCACCAATGAGGTCGGTGTCAATCGCGCCGTGGTGAGCGGCAGCAAGGAGGTCGCCACGCAGGTCAGCGGCAACAGCGTCCGCATCCAGGCGGGTCAGGATGTGACGAGCAAGGGTGCGCAGGTAGTCGCTGAAGGCGCGCTGCAAGTCGAGGCCGGGCGTGACATGCGCATCGGCACCGCCAACGTCTCGGCCAGTGCACGTGACCAGGGTCAGCGCAGCAGCAGCGGGATCCTGTCGGCCACGACGGTGCGCACCGATGACGCCAGCAGCACCAGCCGGGAGGCAGGCAGTACCTTCTCTGGGGATACCGTTCTTGTGCGCTCCGGGAACGATGTGAATGTTAAAGGCAGCCAGATCGTTTCTACGCAGGGGACGACCATTGTGGCGGGCAATGACGTGAACATTGTTGCCGCAAGCGAGAGCAGCAGCCAGCGCAACTTCCGTCAGGAGACCAAGAGTGGCGTGATGGGAGCGGGCATCGGCGTGACGGTGGGTAGCCGCATGCAGAGTCGTGATGTGGATCGCAACAGGGAGACTGCATCGGCATCGACCATTGGCAGCGTGCAGGGCGATGTGCGCATCGTGGCGGGCAATCGGTACACGCAGGTGGGTAGCGATGTACTGGCACCGGGTGGCGACATCGACATCGTGGCCCGGACGGTCAGCATACTCGCTGCACAGCAGAGCAGCCGTACCGTGACCGAGGACAAGTTCCGCCAGCAAGGGGTGACGGTGGCGGTGACCAGTCCGGTGTTGTCGGCGGTGCAGACGGTGCAGCAGATGGCGGAGGCGGCCAGTAAAACCAGGAATGGCCGGGTACAGGCGCTGGCTGCTGCAACGGCGGGCATGTCGGTCTACAGCGCCGTAGGTGACATGCAGAAGGGTGCTGCCGAGGGTTCGGCCAACGTCGGCATCAGCGCCACGATTGGCAGCAGCCAGAACGGCAGTCGTACCGAACAGAACACGGTGACGCAACGCGGCTCCACCGCTACCTCCGGCGGCAACATGAGCATCGGTGCCAAGGGATATGGAGCCAACAGCAACATCACCATTGCGGGCAGCGACATCAATGCCAAGGGCAATCTGACGCTCAATGCGGATAACGATATCAATCTCATCGCTGCTCAAAACACGGATGAACAGCATGGTGACCGGTCGTCGTCGTCATGGGGAGTTGGCGTTACTGCGCAGTTTGGTACCAAGACCCAGTTTGGTTTTACGGCCAACGCAGCGGGTATCTGACCAGAATATCGCCGCAGTGCAAAGTTGCATCATTTCAGGGGATGTAGCGTGCGTCCAAAAAAATCTGGCTGAAGCGGCGAGTGTCAACGAGGTAAAGGTATTGCCATTCGGCTATACAAAACTTGAAGATACGCTGATCGGGCGTCAAGCGAATGTGATCAGTTATGGTTCCGTGATGGGCAACGCGTCCCTGACGGGAACGGATGTTGATCAGGCGAAGGAGGTTGCGACCTTCAGGACGAATAACTGTGGTGGACTGAGCGCGGCTGCCTGTGATGGACTGGTAAAGCAGGCGATAAACTATCGTCTTGTCCGGATGGCAGCGTTGTCTGCTGTCGCGGCTACTACTCCAGCCCTGGTGGGTGAGGCAAGGAAGCTTGTCTTGCCAAAGGAAAAGCTACCGGCGGTAACGCCTGATCGTGATCGATTTACTGCGGATCAGGATTTGCCGAATGTATATTCCAGGCAGGAAGTAGCAAAGAGATATTTCGGGCAAGAAAGGCAATACTGGAGTGCTGAGCCAGTAGAAGTCGCTGGAAATTTTGTATATCGACGCGACGACCTTATCGACCCTAATCGGGTGGATAGCCAAACCGGAAAAACCAATCTAGAACTAATGCAGGCTGGCAGAGCCCCGATTGGGAAGGATGGGAACCCCGTCAATCTACATCATATGCTGCAAAATCAGGATGGTCCCATTGCAGAAGTTATGCAGACGTTCCATCAGGAAAACTACTCTGCTATACACATAAATGCCGGCTCGGAAATCCCATCTGGCATTAATCGCAGTGTATTCAATACGTGGCGGCGTAATTATTGGAAGAGCCGGGCGAACGATTTTAAGTGAGATGAAATGGATAATAAATTGGTTGAGGCAGTAGACGCTTTGATAAATGCTTCAGCGGGTGAACGGATTAGATTGCTGGAGCCTGATGATGAATTGATTGATAACTATGAGTCGAAAATTGGAATTACCTTTGGCGACGAATATCGTTATTTTTTAAAGAACGCGAGCACCATTTTTTTTGGGAACATTGAGCCGTTAGTTCTTTCTCCTGATATCAATAGCAGGGGAGACTTGCTGCGAGCGGTAAAAGTTGCAAGGCAGTTGGGAGTTCCTTCAAATTGGCTCCCCATATGTGAGGATAACGGTGATTATTACTGCCTGGATCAAACGGGTAAGATCAGATTTTGGAGTGGAAATGGAGTGAGTTCGGAGAGCTGGCCGACGCTTGCAGATTGGATAAACGATGTATGGATTGATGGGAACTAAGCTTAGAATCTCGGAGATACATTTTCAGTCGATTCATCATAGCCTAATCCTGAGCGCACACTTTTCAGATGAGATGTTGACCTGCACCCCAAAATTAGTACGGCAATGATGCAAAGTCTGCCTCAAACGGAAGCAGCATAAAGAACCGGCGACGTACCGAAAACAGATTATTTCCACGCTCAATTCAACAGTCCAACAACGAATCTCAAGTCACCCACCGCTAACACTCCCCTTCCCCAGCGGCCGCAATTCGCCGAGCCGGCGATGATGTCCCTTCAACCATAACGGCAATTCATTGGCCGGCATGGGCTTGCCAATCAGATAGCCCTGCCCCAGGCTGCAACCGAAGTCCTGCAGCAGGCGCCAGTCTTCCATGGTCTCCACGCCTTCGGCCACCGTCACCAGCTCCAGCCGTTGCGCCATGTCCAGCGCGGATTGCAGAATCACGCGCAGGTTCTTGCGGTCATGTGCACCATGCACGAAGGAGCGGTCAATCTTCAGTTCCGTGAAGGGGATACGCGCCAACTGCTGCATCGATGAGAAGCCGGTGCCGTAATCGTCAATCGACAGACCAAACCCCTTCAGGCGCAAGCGCGCCAGCATGCCCAGTGAATTGCCCTTGTGCGCCACCACCGAACTCTCGGTGATTTCCAGCACCACGTTTTCGGCCGGCAGCGCGTGCTTGTCCACCAGCTCCAGAATACGATGCAGGAAATCCGGCTGTTCCAGCGACAGCGGCGAGAGATTCACCGCCACCTTGATCGCCAGGCCGCGGCTGTGCCAGACGGCAGCCTGGGCCATGGCCTGGTCCATCATGCTGATGGTGAGATCGTGAATCAGGCCGCATTGCTCTGCCAGCGGAATGAATCGGTCCGGCGGCACCATGCCGCGTTCCGGATGCACCCAGCGCGCCAGCGCTTCTACGCCTTTGAGGATGCCTGTCTGCACATCTACCTTGGGCTGGAAATACGGCAGCACCTGACCACCGCCGATGGCCACGCCCAGATCGCTCTCACACATGGAAGGCTGGGGATCGGCATCGGCAAGAGCGTCGCCACCGTGGGGCCGGAAAGATCGCAGCGCTGCGTGCAGCTGGCCTTGGTTGAGCGGCTTCTGCAATACGCCGATCAGGTTCATGCCCAGTGCGTGGATCATGGTCTCCACCGACAACAGCAGCGAGGTCTCTCGACTGGAGGCGACGATCAGCGGAATGTCGATACCCTTTTGCTGCAAGTGCTGGATCAGTTCAATGCCATCCATGCCCGGCATCTCCAGGTCGATCACGACCAGGCCCGGCGGCAGTTTCAACAGCGCCAGCAGGTCCAGCGCCTCGTTGCCGTTGCCGGCCTCGTAGATCAGATCGACGCCCAGCGCCTGCAGCAGCGACACGCTGTGCTGGCGCTGCAGGGCACTGTCGTCGACGACCAGTGCGGATTCGATCAGCTCATTGAGATTCTCTGGAGGCATATTGTTCTATCACTGCGGAGATATGATCGAGCGGGAGGACGTCACGGACGCCGCCCATGTGTATCGCTTCTTTCGGCATGCCGAAGACCACGCTGCTGGCCTCGTCCTGAGCATAGGTGGCGGCGCCGCAATCGGCCATCTCCCGCATCCCTCTTGCTCCATCGTCCCCCATGCCGGTCATGATGATGCCCACTGCATTGCTGCCCGCCGCCTTGGCCAGCGAGCGGAACAGCACATCCACCGAAGGCTTGTGCCGGCTCACCAGCGGACCATCCAATGTTTCCACATAGTACTGCAGACCATCGCGCCGCACGACCAGATGTCGACCGCCGGGAGCGATCAGCACCCGCCCCGGCAGAACCAGATCGTGATGCTCGGCTTCCTTGACCTCGGCACCGGAAATGCGATGCAGGCGGTCGGCGAAACTGCGCGTGAAACGCTGCGGCATGTGCTGCACCACCACCACGCCCGGACAACGGTGGTCCAGGCATCCCAGTACCCGCTCCAGCGCCTGCGGCCCTCCGGTGGAGGCACCGATGGCAACGATGCGCGCAGTCGGTGGACGATAACCATCCTCCCTTCCCGGCGCGGCCAGTATCGCATCGGCCGAATGACGCTGCAGGACCGCAGACCAGCCCTCATCATGCAGTATTTCTCGTGATGTTGCTTTGACCGGGCGCAGCCGGAGCGCGGAGGCCATGGCACCGGTACTGCCGGGCAATGCGCCCGCCGCTGCCCTGGTGCCGGGGCCGGCCAGCGCTGCGGCCCGGATGGCACTGGCCAGTTCGACCACTGCTTCACGAAGGAAATCGCGCACACCCAGTTGCGGACGGGCAATCACCGAGACTGCGCCGGCGGCCAGCGCCTCGGCAGTGATATCGCCCGCACCAGTGGCACGCGCACTGCACATGATGACCGGCGTGGGCCGCGTGGCCATGATTTGACGCAGAAAGGTGATGCCATCCATGCGCGGCATCTCAATATCGAGCAGGATCACGTCGGGCCACTCCTGCTGCATCTTGCGCAGGGCAAAGACCGGATCGGGTGCGGTACCGATGACGCGGATATCGTCAGTCTGCGCCAGCAGCTGCTGCACCAGCTGGCGTACCACCGAAGAATCATCGATGACCATCACGCGGATGATGGAGGCTGCCCCCGATGCAGACGGCCCACTCATTGCGGCCTCCGATAAATCGAGGGGGAGTGCATCAGCAGGTCCAGTTCCATGCCGTGCAGCGATTCGGAATGCCCCACCACCAGGTAGCCGCCGGGGCGCAGGCGGGCGATCACGTCGCGCAAGACCTGCAGCTTGGTATCGCAATCGAAATAGATGATGACGTTGCGCAGGAAGATCAGGTCGTACAGTCCATCCTCGTGTTCATGCAGCGCGGTCAGATTGCGCCGGGCAAATTCGACCTTGGCACGCAGGCCGGCCTGCACCAGGAAATGCCCCTCGTACTCACCGGTGCCGAGCAGGCAATAGCGGCGCAGATACAGACGTGGAATATTCTCGCCCCGCGCCATCGGATAAAGGGCGCGGCGGGCAAAGCGCAAGACGCGGGTGCTGATATCGGAAGCAAATACCGACCAGCTGCCGGGGGGCCGGTGATGGTCCAGCAACATGGCCAGAGAATAGGCTTCTTCACCGGTAGCGCTGGCAGCGCTCCAGACGCGCAAGCTCTTGTGGTCACGCCACTGCGGCAACAGCTCCTGGGTCAGGAAATCGAAATGACTCGGTTCACGGAAGAAATAGGTTTCATTGGTGGTGATGAGATCAATGGCGCGCTGGCGTTCCTCGGCGCCATCGGCCGCGCTGATGAGACGATGATACTGCGCCAGTCCGCACAGGCCGAGTTCATGCAGACGATGACTGAGGCGGCTTTGCAGCAGCGCCTTCTTGGACAAGGGCAAATGCAGGCCGATGTGCTGCTTGAACAATTGCTGGAACAGCAGCATGTCCTCATCGCTGACCTCGGCATCGGCAGCGCTGGCGCCAGAAACGGTCTGGCCCGCACACCGGTCGTGTACGGCGTCGCGCCTGCCTGCCAGGTTGCCGGTGCTGGCCATGGACCTACTCCTGTTGCGTTTGCGCCGGCAGCACCGGCCCGCCACCCAGGGCATCCTCGGCGCTCATTCCCAGGAGGCTGGCCAGTTCATCCACCGACAATACGCGCTGCACGTCCAGCACGACGATGAAACGCTCATTGACGTTGATCATCCCTTCGATGAAATCGGCGCGGATGCCCGCTCCAAAGGACGGACGCGGTTCGATGCTGTCAACGCCGATGCTCAGCACGGCGCTGACGGCATCGACCATCACGCCCAGCAACAGCATCTGCTCGTCCTGGATCAGTTCCATGATGATGACGCAGGTACGCTTGGCCACCACCGTGGGCGCGCGACCAAAGCGCACCGACAGATCGATGACCGGCACCACCGAACCGCGCAGGTTGATGACGCCGCGCAGGAACTCGGGCATCAGCGGCACTTCGGTCAGACCGCCGAATTCGATGATCTCGCGAATGCTGGCAATGGGCATGGCGAAGCTCTCGGTTCCGACCAGGAAGGTCAGGAACTGGCGGCTTTCGATGACTTCTTCCTGCTGCCGCTTGCGGGCGGATTCGCCATTCAACGATACGCTGGGCATGGCCTGCTCTCCTTGCTGCCGCGCTCATCCCGCGGCCAATTGATGCGTACGCGGCCCGCAGGCGGCGCGGTGAAACGGGACTGGATCAACGCCATGATCTGTCCTCTCAGAAACGCTTGAACGAAGATTCATCCACTCCCGGCGCATCCTCATCCACATCCAGCATGGACAGACGCCGTGCGCTCTCGCGCTTGTCCTGGGCGGCATGCCGGGCAGGCTTGCGGCGACTGCCATCCGACCCCGACTGTGGTGCGCCACTGGCACGTACCGCCGGCTTCTGCAACTCGTCCACACGGAAGAAACGCATCAGATCCTGCAGATGGATGGCCTGGGCACTCATCTCTTCCGAGGTTGCCGACAATTCCTCCGAGGCCGATGCGGTCATCTGCGTAGTCTGTGCCATCTGGTGCACGGCATTGTTGATCTGTTCCAGCCCGGTCGATTGTTCCGCCGACGCCGCAGCGATTTCCTGCACCAGGTCAGCGGTCTTGCGGATCGATGGCACCATCTGGTTGAGCAGGCCACCCGCCTTTTCGGCCAGGCCCACGCTGTTCTCGGCCACTGCAATGATTTCCTGTGCGGCACTCTGCGAGCGTTCGGCCAGCTTGCGCACTTCGGCCGCCACCACGGCAAAGCCCTTGCCGTGTTCACCGGCGCGCGCGGCTTCGATGGCCGCGTTCAGTGCCAGCAGGTTGGTCTGGTAGGCGATGTCATCGATGATGCCGATCTTGCTGGCAATCTGCTTCATCGCCGCCACGGTCTCGCGCACCGCCTGTCCTCCCTCGGTGGCGGCGCTTGCCGAGAGGCTGGCAATACCATCGGTGGTCCTGGCATTGTCGGCATTCTGGGCGATGGTGGCGGTGATCTCTTCCACCGAGGCGCTGGTTTCCTCGACGTTGGCGGCCTGCTGCGAAGCGTTGTGCGAGAGCGCCTGGGAGGACGAGGAAATCTCTTCCGAGGCCGAGGCCAAAGCACTGGCGGTGCCGCTGACATCGCCGATGACGTCGGTCCATTTGTTGACCATCTGCTGGGTGCTGTAGAGCACGCTGACCCGGTCGTTCTTGCGCAGGGGCACACTCACCGTCAGATCTCCTTCGGCCACGCGGCGCAATACGCTCATGGCATCGCGCGGCTCGCCACCGATCTGCGAGCGGATGGTGCGATAGGCAAACCCGAGACAGGCAAACAGCACCACCACGGAGGCGCTCAGCAGCCAGAATATCTTCTGTTCCAGTTCGACGTAGTCGCGACCGGCCTTGAGCACGCGGGCCTGGGTGCGTTCGTCGACCTGGCGCAGGAAGTCATTGATCGGTGTCATCACGCGACCGAACAGCGCACGGTAGGTCTGGTCGAACACCAACTCCTGCGCCATGGCCTGGTTGGGTGCGCCGACCACGGTGAACTTGCCCTGACCATCATCGAACTCGCCCTTGACCGCATGGAAGGCGGTAATCTCGATGCGCGAGAGCTGATCGGCCAGTTTCAGGGCCTCCTGCATCTTGGCCAGTTCGTCTTCGGTAAAGCCGGCACGCTTCATCAGTTCACTCAGCGGCACCGCCTGGGCACCCGCCTCCACCGGCAGTTTGCGGGCACTGACCAGATCCCAGTTGAAGCGATCATAGTTGGAGGGCCGCGCACGCTTGCCGTTGCGGATGTCGAGGATCATGTAGTACCGGTCCTCGTCATTGGGATCGCCCGTGGTCACGTAGGCGCGCGCGAACTTGGTCATGTCCTCGGTGGTACGTCGCAGTTCATTGGCCAGCGCTGCCGATTCATAGCGCGACTGGTGCGCATGTTCGAGCGCCGCATTGGCCTGGCGCAAGGTACTGGTGAGACTGATCACCACCGCCACCAGGATGGACAGGACTAAACACAGCCAGATGAAGATCTGCTTGATGCTCATCCTGTTGGTCATCGATTCTTGCATGCTCGCTTCCCCTCGTGGTGCGGGCGTCCGATCGGCGCCCGTCATGGCGCCGACGCCACGCTGCTTTCGGCGTAGGCCGCCGTATTGCCTTGTTCCTGTTGCTGGGTATGCTGCACCAGGTGCGCGATATCCAGGATCAATGCGACCCGGCCATCGCCCAGGATGGTCGATCCGGACAGCCCCTTGACCTTGCCGAACAAGCGGCCCAGCGGCTTGATCACCGCCTGGCACTCGCCCAGCAATCCGTCGACCAGCAGGCCGGCGCGCAATTGTCCGTACTGTACGATCACCAGGCTCTTGCGTCCCCTGCCCTGGTCGCGCGCAGGCAGGTCAAACAGTTCGCGCAGCGGGACGAACGGCAAGGGCTCACCGCGTACCGAGACGATGTGGCTGCCGCTCTGCCGGGGTGGCATGTCGATACACTCCACCACCATATCCAGCGGGATGACGAAGACCGCATTGCCCACCACCACCTGGAAGCCCGAGATGATGGCCAGCGTCAGCGGCAGGCGGATGCGCACCACGGTGCCACGGCCTGGTTCGGTATCGATGCCCACCTCACCCTGCAGGGCATCGATGTTACGCTTGACCACGTCCATCCCCACACCACGTCCCGAGAGTTCAGTGACCTGCTGCGCGGTGGAAAATCCGGGCTCGAAGACGAAGCGGAAGATCTCGCCATCACTGAGCTCGGCATCGGGCGCGGCCAGTCCCTGGGCGATGGCTTTTTCCAGGATGCGCGCGCGATCCATGCCTCGACCATCGTCCATCACCTCCACCAGCACGCTGCCCGATTCGTGCATGGCATTGAGCCGCAGGGATGCCTTGGCCGGCTTGCCGGCAGCGATACGCTCGGCGGCCGGCTCGATGCCGTGATCGATGGCATTGCGCACGATGTGCATCAGCGGATCGGCCAGGCGCTCCACCATGGATTTGTCCAGCTCGGTCTCGGAGCCGGTCATGGTCAGCTCGATGTCCTTGTCGAGATCGCGGGCGATGTCGCGCACGATGCGCGGGAAGCGCTGGAATACTTCATTGATCTGCACCATGCGCAACGTCAGCGCGGCATCGCGGATCTGTTCCATCAGGCTGTCGATGGCCTGGGTGGCCTCCTCGAACTGGCTGTCCTTGCGACGCCGTGCGATCAGGCGTGCACTGGCACCGGCGATGACCAGCTCGCCCACCAGGTCGATCAACTGGTCCAGCTTGGAGACCTCGATCTTGATGAATTTCTGTTCCTGCGCGCGCCGCTCCTCCAGTGGGCGAGGCCGCGCGCCCGCGTCGGTGGCCGCCGGCACCACGGCGGCGACCGCTTCCTCCAGGGTGACGGCTCCCAGGCAACGCCATTGGACTTCATTGAACAATGACAGACTGCGCCACTGGCCGGCCAGACGGGCCGCGTCCTCGCGGGCCAGGCGTTGCAGTACCGCGGCATACGCGCACAGGGGACTGTGCGGAGGCAGGATGTCGATACGGCTGTCATCGCGCACGAATTCAAACACATCCTCCAGCGTTTGCCGGGTGGAATCGGAGACCAGGCAGATTTCCACGCCGAGATAACAGCTCTCGGCATCCATGGCGGCGGCCGCAGGCATGCCCGCCTCCACCGGCAGGATGGCGACGATGCGCCCCAGCGAACGCAGGTAGTGCAGGAAAGACAGCGGATCGAGCCCATCGCGCAAGACGTTCTCGTTGAACTGCAGCGACAGGTGCCAGTAAGGATAATCGGCCGCCGCCTGCAAGGCGGCATCCATGCTTGCCTCGTCGGTGGCGAGCGGGTCGGCAGCAGGACTGCCGGCAAGGCGCTGCCCGACCAAGGTCGGCTGACCAGAGACCAGCTCCCGCGATGCAATGGCCGATTGCGCCACCTCGTCCAGTTCGGCCAGCAGCGTGGCACGACGTTCGGCGTTGGGCTCCTCGGCCTCCTGATTGCGTTCGATGGCATCGACCAGTTCACCGATGTAATCGCCACACTGCAGCAGCAAGGACATCATGTACGCGTTCAGCGGCAGGCGCTCTTCGCGCACCAGGTCCAGCACATGCTCCACCTGGTGGGTGAACTGCACAATGCTGTCGAAAGCAAACAGGCCGGCCGAGCCCTTGATGGTATGGGCGGCCCGGAAGATGGCATTGATGCTGTCGCGGCTCGGACCTTCCATTTCGATCTGCAGCAAGGCGGCTTCCATGGCCACCAGCAGTTCGCGGGCTTCCTGGACGACGGCATCGCGTGCGGAATCCTTCTTCATTCGGCCTCCACGGCGGGACTGAAGCGCTCATGCAGTTGCAGCAGGTCCAGTGCGGCCAGCACGGCCGGACTGTAGGCACCGATCTCCAGCTGGCGACCACTGTTGGCCAGCTCGCGGCGCAACAGCAGCAGCAATTGGATGCCGGCGGTATCGAGCTCGTCCACACCGGACAGATCCAGCACTACGTGGGTCTGCGCAAGTGTCAGCGCGTGCAGCAATTCCGGCTTGCGTTCGGCTGCCTGGAAAATGGTCAGGCCACCACTCAGCGTGAGCAGCAGCCGGTCCTCTTGCACGGAATACGTCAGCGGCATTTTCGGGGTCTCGGTTGGGTCTTCAACGGTCCTCTGGATCGCTCAGGGTTGCACCAGCTTGGCCACTGCATCGAGCAGCACCGGCGGCAGGAAGGGCTTGTGGACCCAGGCCCGGATGCCGGCGGCCTTGCCTTCCTGCTTGCGCACCTCGCTGCTTTCGGTGGTCAGCATGATGACAGGGGTGAATTTGTAGGCCGGCATCTGCTTCATCTCGCGTACGAAGGACAGGCCATCCAGGTTGGGCATGTTGAGGTCGGAGATGACCAGATTGAACTTGCGGCCATCCAGTTTCTTCAGCGCTTCAAGGCCGTCGGCAGCTTCTTCGACCTGGTAGCCGGCGCTCTTGAGGGCGGCCGTGATGGTTTGCCGCAGGCTGAAGGAATCGTCAACGATCAATATGCTCTTTTCCATCTCGGTTCCTCGTTGTCTCAGAAAAAATCCACCTGCGACGGTGGCACGGGATGGCCCTGCTGGCCGGCATGAATCTGGCGCTGTTCCTGGGTGGTGTAGGTCTTTTCGAGCTCGGCCAGCCACTGCTGCGGCGAGGGCAGCGCCTGCGCTTCGATGGCCGCGCTGCGCAGACGCAGGATGTCCTGCTGCACGTGATCCAGGATCTGGCTGATGCGGTCCTGGAATTGCAGGTGGACCAGGATGTCACATACTTCGCGATCCACTTCGCGGCCTTCGTCCTCCAGCGCCTCCACGGTGGTGGTGAGCTTCATGGCCGAATGGCGGAAGTCGGCAATGATCTGGTCAATCACGGCGCGCGAATTCTCAGCGACACCGTCGGTACTGGCGGCGGCGTCCCCGTTGGCGCCAATGGCCGCCATGATCTGCTGGCGTGCGCTCTTGGCGCGGGCGGCGATCTGGCGGCTGTTCTCGGCCGAGCGCTCGGCCAGTTCCTGCCAGCTTTGCTCGTCGCTGAGCAGATCGGTCACGCCGGTCTGGCCGGCCAGTTGCTCATTTTGCTGGGCCAGGCGGCGAATCTCGTCATTGGCCGCCATGAGGCTGTCGAACTTGGTCACCAGCAGCTGACGCGAGGCCAGCATGCCTTCCAGCGCCGAGGCAATACTGCCCAATTGTTCAGCCGCATGCTGCACGGTCTGCAGGATCTCGCCATTTGCGCCGTGTCTGGCGGGGTCCAGTGCGCCGCCAAGGCGCTCGTGGATGCCGACGAAGCGGGCGGTCAAACCGTCGATGGCCGATTGCGTCTGTGCCCGCGCCAGTTGCACATTGCCCTGCCACACCGGCAGTACTTCGCGCAGCAGTGCGGCCAGCGAGGCCTGTCCATCCACAGGTGCGGACGGCACCGGCGGCAAGGTCGCTGCTGCGGCGGCCTGCGCCAGCGGCGGCTGCGGGGACGCCACCGGCACCGCCGCCGGGGCGGGCAGGCAAGTCAGGTAGAAGGCACCGCCGATCAGCAGGCCCACCAGCGCCCCCAGCCACCAGTGCTGGGCCAGCATCATCAACAGCAGCAGATTCACCAGGCACAGCACCGGCAAGATATTGCGAAGCGATTTCACAGCCACGTTTTCCTGTTGGTTGTTGTCAGCTCGGGGCAAACCGTACGGCCACGGTGCACGTACCCTGCCCCTGACGGTGTTTACGGCAGGAACTGGCGCTTCTTTTGACAGGCCCCCCTGCCCAGGCCAGGCATGGAAGGAGACAAAGGCGATTGAGCGCCTCCGCCCCGAGGACAACCCGGCGCCAATGCACCTCGCGACAGGTTCCAGCCTGCGCGCACCGACCCATAGCCTATTGTGCTGGCTGAGCGGGTCTGGCCTTGCGTGGAATAAAGGCCGAATTCCGCTTGAGTTGTCTGCACCACCTGAGGATGGACAGGATATTGCATCGAATCAACAAAAGCCAAAGCAGGCATGAGCGCCGGCCGCAGTGAAATCAACTACAATGCCGCACCCGACGTGCCGGGCGAAGGAAGGCATGGCACTGGAAAGCGGCCGCCGCATCGCCATCGACTGCCCGGTCGCAACTGGCAAGCGCTCACTGACCGCCCGTCTGGCCGCACTGTGGAGCGCGCGGCATCCGCATGGAGGAAACCCTGTCCCAGGATTGCCTGCAACCGCTGTCGGAATGCTACAGTCATTTTTTCTATCACTACGAAGAGGCGTCGGTGCCGACCATCAACACCGAGCATCTGGATCCGCTTCACAAGGATGCAGCACATCCAGGAAATGCACGGCAAGCGCGCCTTTCTCAATCACGGAGGTTGAATTCTTCATGGCAGGCTATCTTCAGGAATCGGGCGCTACGCGCGCCAAGCCGGTGACCACCCACACCCTGCAGGCGATGCGCGCCAAGGGCGACAAGATCAGCATGCTGACCTGTTATGACGCCAGCTTCGCCACGCTCATGGAGCGCGCCGGGCTGGAAACGGTGTTGATCGGCGACTCCCTGGGCATGGTCTGCCAGGGTCACGATTCGACCCTGCCGGTGACCATTCAGGACGTGGCCTACCACACGGCGGCGGTGGCGCGCGGCAGCCGTACCATGCTGATCATCGCCGACCTGCCCTTCGGCACCTACCCGACCCGCGAGGAGGCCTTCCGCAACGCCGCGCTGCTGATGCAGGCGGGCGCGCAGATGATCAAGCTCGAAGGCGGCGTGTGGCTGGCCGATACCGTCAAGTTCCTCACCGAGCGCGGTATTCCGGTGTGCGCCCACATCGGCCTGACGCCGCAGTCGGTGCACCAGCTGGGGGGCTTCAAGGTGCAGGGCAAGACCAGCGATGGCGCCACCCAACTGCATGCCGATGCGCTGGCGGTGCAGCAGGCGGGCGCTTCTCTGGTGGTGATCGAAGCGGTACCGGCCACGCTGGGCAAGGAAGTGACCGACCGGCTCAGCATTCCTACCATCGGCATTGGCGCCGGCCCCGACTGCTCGGGCCAGGTACTGGTGATGCACGACATGCTGGGCGTTTTCCCCGGCCACAAGAGCCGCTTCGTACGCAACTTCATGGAAGGAGCCAGTGGCATCGAGGAGGCGGTGCGCCGCTATGTGGCGGCGGTCAAGGATGGCAGCTTCCCGGCGCAGGAGCATTGTTTCTGAGTACCTGAGCTCAAGCGATGGACAAGAAAAAGGCCAGCGAAAATCACGCTGGCCTTTTGCTTTGCTGCTGATGCTGATGTCACAACTTACTCGAAGAATTCCTTGACCTTGTCCTTCCAGGTCTTGGTCTGCGGGCTGTGCTTGGCGCCGCCTTCAGTGGTGAGCTGCTCGAACTCGCGCAGCAGTTCCTTCTGGCGTTCGGTCAGCTTGACCGGGGTTTCCACCACGACGTGGCAGAACAGGTCGCCCGCATAACCGGAGCGCACACCCTTGATGCCCTTGCCGCGCAGGCGGAATGTCTTGCCGCTCTGGGTGCCTTCGGGAATGGAGAAGGAGGCCTTGCCGTTCAAGGTCGGGGCTTCGATCTCGCCACCCAGTGCCGCCTTGGCGAAGGAAATCGGCATCTCGCAATGCAGGTCGTCGCCATCGCGCTGGAACACGTCATGCGGCTTGATGTGGATTTCCACATACAGGTCGCCCGGAGGACCGCCGTTGACACCCGGCTCGCCATTGCCCGAGGAACGGATGCGCATGCCATCGTCGATACCTTCAGGGATCTTGACCTCCAGCGTCTTGTTGCGCTTGATGCGGCCGGCGCCAGCGCAGGTGGTGCAGGGTTCCGGAATGATCTTGCCGCTGCCGTGGCACTTCGGGCAGGTCTGCTGGATGCTGAAGAAACCTTGCTGCATGCGCACCTGGCCATGACCGCCGCAGGTGGTGCAAGTGACCGGCGAAGTGCCGGGCTTGGCGCCACTGCCGTGGCAGGTATCGCACTGGTCCCAGGAGGGCACGCGGATGGTGGTGTCGAAACCGTGGGCAGCTTGCTCCAGGGTGATTTCCAGGTTGTAGCGCAGGTCCGCGCCGCGATAGACCTGTGGGCCGGAACTGCGACCGCGGCCACCGCCGCCGCCGCCAAAGATGTCACCGAAGATGTCGCCGAAGGCATCGGCAAAGCCACCCGCACCGGCACCGCCGCCTGCCCCCATGTTGGGATCGACGCCGGCATGGCCGTAGCGGTCATAGGCCTCGCGCTTCTGCGGGTCCGACAGCATCTCGTAGGCTTCCTTGACCTCCTTGAACTTGTCTTCCGCACCCTTGCTGTCCGGGTTGCGGTCAGGATGGTACTTCATCGCCAGCTTGCGATAAGCCTTCTTGATTTCGTCGTCGCTGGCGTTCTTCGCCAGGCCGAGCACTTCGTAAAAATCGCGTTTTGCCATGTTGTATAACCCACCTTGTTATTGTGTTCCGTCGCTGCTGCGATGGCCTGCATCTGCATCTGCGGCCGCGCACGCACGACCGGAAACCAACAATGTGAAAAAGCCGAGTTCAGCTTTTGACTGCGGACTCGGCGTACCGGCCTGGCCGAAAAAACAACCCGGCCGGGTGGATGCTTCTCAAAAATCCGCCCGGGCTGCGGTAAACCGCACCCGGGCGCGAGCGCTGACCTCAGGGGAAACGAGGCGTCAGTCCCGGATTACTTCACTTCCTTGAAGTCGGCGTCGACCACGTTGTCGTCCTTGGGTGCGGCACCACCGGCAGCGCCGGCCTGTGCACCTGCGGCGCCCGCAGCACCACCGGCAGCGGCGGCTTGAGCCTGCTGGTCGGCGTACATCTTCTCGCCCAGCTTCTGGGCCGCAGTCGACAGGGCTTCGGTCTTGGCATCGATGGTGGCCTTGTCGTCACCCTTCAAGGCTTCTTCCAGTGCCTTGATGGCGGACTCGATGACTTCCTTCTCGCCACCTTCGAGCTTGTCGCCGTATTCGCCCAGTGCCTTCTTGGTCGAGTGCACCAGCGCATCGCCCTGGTTGCGGGTTTCGGCCAGTTCCTTCAGGCGCTTGTCTTCCTCGGCATTGGCTTCGGCGTCGCGCACCATCTTTTCGATCTCTTCTTCATTCAGGCCGGAGTTGGCCTTGATGGTGATCTTGTTTTCCTTGCCGGTGGCCTTGTCCTTGGCGCCCACGTGCAGGATGCCGTTGGCGTCGATGTCGAAGGTCACTTCGATCTGCGGGGTGCCGCGCGGTGCCGGCGGGATGCCTTCCAGGTTGAATTCACCCAGGGCCTTGTTGCCCACGGCCATTTCGCGCTCGCCCTGGTAGACCTTGATGGTCACGGCCGGCTGGTTGTCGTCGGCAGTGGAGAACACCTGGCTGAACTTGGTGGGGATGGTGGTGTTCTTCTTGATCATCTTGGTCATGACGCCGCCCATGGTTTCGATACCCAGCGACAGCGGGGTCACGTCCAGCAGCAGCACGTCCTTGCGGTCGCCCGAGAGGACCGAACCCTGGATCGCGGCGCCCACGGCCACGGCTTCGTCGGGGTTGACGTCACGGCGCGGATCCTTGCCGAAGAATTCCTTCACCTTCTCGATGACCTTGGGCATGCGGGTCATGCCGCCGACCAGGATCACGTCGTCGATGTCGGAGACCTTCACGCCGGCATCCTTGATGGCGGTGCGGCAAGGTTCGATGGTCTTGGCGATCAGTTCCTCAACCAGGGACTCCAGCTTGGCGCGGGTGATCTTCAGGTTCAGGTGGACCGGTGCGCCATTGGCCATGGCGATGTAGGGCTCGTTGATCTCGGTCTGTTGCGAAGACGACAGCTCGATCTTGGCGCGTTCGGCCGAGGCCTTGATGCGCTGCAGGGCGATGGCGTCCTTGGACAGGTCCAGGCCGTTGATCTTCTTGAATTCCTCGATGATGTAGTCGATCAGACGCTGGTCGAAGTCTTCGCCACCCAGGAAGGTGTCACCGTTGGTGGAGAGCACTTCGAATTGCTTTTCGCCATCGACGTCGGCGATTTCGATGATGGACACGTCGAAGGTACCGCCGCCCAGGTCATACACGGCGATCTTGCGGTCCCCCTTTTCAGCCTTGTCCAGGCCGAAAGCCAGCGCGGCTGCGGTCGGCTCGTTGATGATGCGCTTGACGTCCAGACCGGCGATGCGGCCGGCATCCTTGGTGGCCTGGCGCTGGGCGTCGTTGAAGTAGGCCGGGACCGTGATGACGGCTTCGGTGACTTCTTCGCCCAGGTAGTCTTCGGCGGTCTTCTTCATCTTGCGCAGCACTTCAGCAGAGATCTGCGGGGGTGCCAGCTTCTTGTCACGCACGCCGATCCAGGCGTCGCCATTGTCGGCGGCCACGATCTGGTAGGGCATCAGGTTGATGTCCTTCTGCACTTCCTTCTCGGTGAACTTGCGGCCGATCAGGCGCTTGGCGGCGTAGATGGTGTTCTTCGGGTTGGTGACGGCCTGGCGCTTGGCGGGAGCGCCGACCAGGATTTCGCCGTCTTCCTGATACGCAATGATGGAAGGCGTGGTACGCGCGCCTTCGGAGTTCTCGATCACCTTGGGCTGGTTGCCTTCCATGACGGAAACGCAAGAGTTGGTGGTGCCCAGGTCAATACCAATGATTTTTCCCATGATTTTTCCTTCGTTCTTTCAGCCCTGGATGTCGGGCTACAGGTGTTTTGAATGGTTTGAATATGTGGAGGAAAGCCGGACTTTCAAGCGCCGAAACCACCGGGACAAGCAAAAATGATGCCTTTTGCGCTTGCCCTCTTGCGGCGCCGGTCCGCTTACTTTCCCTGGGCCACCGTCACCAGCGCCGGACGCAGCAGACGGTCGGAAATCATATAGCCCTTTTGCAGCACGGCCACCACGGTATTGGCTTCCTGCTCGGCCGGCACGGCCGAGACGGCCTGGTGCTTCATCGGGTCCAGCTTGTCGCCGGCCTGGGGGCTCACTTCCTGCAGCTTGTTCTTCTCGAAGGCCGAAGTCAGTTGCTTGAGGGTCATGTCCACGCCTTCCTTGAGCGATTCCAGCGAGGCGTTTTCGATCTTCAGGGCCATTTCCAGGCTGTCCTTGACCGCCAGCAGGGATTCGGCGAAGCCTTCGATGGCGAACTTGTGGGCCTTGGCGATGTCTTCCTGAGCACGGCGGCGGATGTTCTCGCCTTCGGCACGGGCACGCAGGAAGGCGTCCTGCAGTTCGGCAGCCTTCGCTTCGGCGGCGGCCAGCTTGTCTTCCAGCGTGGGCTCGGCAGCGGCAGCGGGAGCGGGAGCGGCCTGCTCGGCAGCAGGGGCCGCGGCGGCCTCAACAGCCGGGTTGTCTTGCTGGACGGATGGGGACTCCTGTTTTTCCATGTCTTGCATTCCTGAATTACCTCCAACAAATCAATGAGTTACGTGCGTGCGGCGGTCCGATGCAGGGCGCCGTCCACGATGGGATGCGGCACAAGTAAGGTATCTCCCTGCTTTTTCAAGGGCTTTTTGGCACTTTCCGGCGACTTTTTGCCTATTTCTGCGATTTCAAGAAGAAAAATGTTACGCGCGCTTACAGAAATTACGGACTCTGACTTCAAGTTAATTCGAGCCCGACCTAAACTGAATTCGAGTTCTCGCCCGCTGGGGCCAACTCGTTCGACGGCTTTACCACTTCCCCTCTCTTGTCGCGCCAACAAGGTGTCATCATGAAACTGCCACTGATTGCGGCCACCATTCTCGTCGCCCTGTACAGCCTGCTGGCTACCGCCTGGATCAGCTATACCCATCTGGTGGGTGAATACACGCTCTGAGCGACTGCGCCAGCCCGGTTTTTTTCTTGTATGAACAATTTGGCCCGCCGCTACCCGGCAGGCTCATTGCCGGACAGGTAACAAAAGGCGTTCAGCCCGCTATTCTAGCAGGCTGACGTGGTCAGGCCGCCGTTGCGCGCAGGCCGATATGAAGCTTCGTGAAAAATCAGCGATCCGCGCCGAGCGCCCTGGCGCGCTCGGCGGCAATGCGCTGCTGGTGCGCCAGCTCCTCGCGGGCGGCGGCGTTGCTCATGGTCGGCCAGCCGGCCAGATGCTGCTCGACCAGTTCCACCATGCCCTTGATCCAGGCCGGAGATTCATTCAGACAAGGGATGAAGTGAAATTCCTTGCCACCGGCGTGAAGGAAGTCTTCCTTGACCTCCATGGCGATTTCTTCCAGGGTTTCCAGGCAATCGCTGGTGAAACCGGGGCACATCACGTCGATGCGACGCACGCCCTGGCGGCCCAGTTCCTGAGCGGTCGGGGCGGTGTAGGGCTGCAGCCATTCTGCCTTGCCGAAACGCGACTGGAAGGTGACCTGATACTGATCCTCGGCCAGACCCAGCGATTGCGCCAGCAGGCGTGCGGTCTTGTAGCACTCGCAATGATAGGGATCACCCAGCATCAGCGTGCGCTTGGGCACGCCATGGAAGCTCATGAGCAGCTTGTCCGGCCGCCCGTGCAGGTCCCAGTGGTCCAGCACTGACTGGCGCAGCGCCTGGATATACGCATCCTGGTCGTGATAATTACGGATCAGGCGCAGCTCGGGAATGTTGCGCACCTGACGATAGTGATCGAAGACCGCATCGAAGATGGATGCCGTGGTCGTGCCCGAATATTGTGGATAGGCCGGCAGCACCAGAATGCGCGTACAGCCCTGCTCCTTCAACTGGTCCAGCACCTGCGGCAGGGAGGGCGTGCCATAGCGCATCGCATACACCACCTGCAGCTGATGATGTCCGCGCGCAGCCAGCTGCGCGCCCAGTGCCGTAGCCTGGGCCTGGGTATGCACGCGCAACGGAGAGCCTTCCTCGGTCCAGATGCTGGCGTATTTCTCGGCCGACTTGGACGAACGGAACGGCAGGATGATGCCGTTGAGAATGAACCACCACACCGCCCGCGGGATTTCCACCACACGTGGATCCGACAGGAACTGCTTGAGATAGCGCCGCAGCGCGCCAGCGTTGGGCGCGTCGGGTGTACCGAGGTTGACCAGCACCACGGCGGTGGAGGCCGGGCTGCCATGGGTGTAGGGAGGTTCTTTGCGAAAGGCCATAGTCGTTGAGCTTGGTGTTCTTGATGTTCTTGTGAGGGAAGCCGCGATCAGGAAGCCAGCAACTCGCGCGCATGCTTGCGCGTGGTCGCGGTGATTTCCAGTCCGCCCAGCATGCGGGCGATTTCTTCCACGCGCGCCTTGGCATCCAGCCCGTCGATGTCGGAGAGGGTCTTGCCCCCTTCGCTGCGCTTCTTGACCTGGTAGTGCTGGTTGGCCTGGCTGGCCACCTGCGGCAAGTGGGTCACGCACAACACCTGGCGTTCCTGGCCCAGGCGCTTCAAGAGCCGTCCGACCACTTCGGCCACGGCGCCGCCGATGCCGCTGTCGACTTCATCGAAAATCAGGGTCGGCACCGTAGTGGCGGCCGAGGCGATGACCGAGATGGCCAGCGAGATACGCGCCAGCTCACCGCCCGAGGCCACCTTGGCCAGTGCGCGCGGTGCCACGCCGGCGTGACCGGCCACCAGGAATTCGACCTGCTCCAGTCCGTAGGCGGCCGGCTCCACGGCATTGAGCGCGATCTCGAAACGTCCGCCGGCCATCGACAGATCCTGCATCGCCGCCGTGACCGCCTCGCCCAGCGCGGCAGCGGCCTTGGCGCGCGCCCCGGAGAGCTTCTGCGCCAGGGCCAGGTAAGCGTCCTTGAGCTTGTCTTCCTGCGCACGCAGGGCGTCGAGATCGCTGGCGTCGGCCAGTTGCTTCAATTGTTCGGAGAGCTTGCGATGCTCCTCGGGCAATTCATCGGGCTGGACGTGGAATTTGCGGGCGGTCGAATGGATGGCTTCGAGGCGCTCTTCCACTGCCTGCAACCGTGCCGGATCAAGTTCGACCCGGCCCAGGTAATCATTGAGGGCATAGACCGCTTCCTGCAACTGGATCTGCGCCGGTTCCAAGGCATCGAGCACGGGCTTCAGGGCGGTATCGACATCGACCAGCTTGCTCAGCTTCTGCGTGATCGAGGACAGCTGCGATAGGATGGGGGACTCCGATTCCGAGATCACCCCCAGTGCTTCCTGCGCGCCGCCGATGAGCGCAGCGGCATGCGAGAGACGGCTGTGCTCGGTGCTGATGTCGGCCCATTCGCCGGGCTTGACGGCCAGCTTGTGCAGCTCGGCCACCTGCCACTCCAGGCGTTCACGCTCCAGCAGGACATTGCGCGCATCCTGTTCGAACTGTTCACGCTGACGCGCCAGGGCGCGCCAGGTCTTGTAGGCGGTGGCCACTTCGCGCGCAGGTTCCAGCAGGCCGGCCTGGCTGTCCAGCAACTGGCGCTGGGCATCGGCCTTCATCAGCGACTGGTGCGCATGCTGGCCGTGGATGTCCACCAGCATCTCGCCGACTTCGCGCAATTGCGCGGCGGTGGCGGCGCTGCCATTGATGTAGGCCTTGCTGCGGCCGGCATTGTCGATTACCCGGCGCAGCAGCACGCCGTCGTGCTCGCCGGTGAATTCGTGTTCGTCCAGCCAGGCCATGACTTCCGGCGTGGCGGTGAAGTCGGCGCTCACGTCTGCCTTGGCCGCCCCCTCGCGCACCACGCTGGGGTCGCCCCGTCCGCCCATGGCCAGCGCCAGGGCATCGATGAGGATGGATTTGCCGGCGCCGGTTTCGCCGGTGAAGACGGAAAATCCGCGCGCGAATTCGAGCTCGATGGCATCGACAATCACGAAGTCGCGAATCGTTAAGGTACGCAGCATGGTGGTCTCGCAGCGGGTTGGACGAACAGGCCAGGGGTGCCATGCAGACCGGCACACGCCGGCCGGGACAATGGCGCGCTTATTGTAAACGGCCTTCTATCGACGGGTATTCATTCCAGTGCAGCTTCTCGCGCAGGGTGTCGAAATAGCTCCAGCCCTCGGGATGCAGGAAGGTGATCTTGTGCGCCGAGCGGCGGATCACGATGCGGTCGCCATGCAGCACGCTGGTGAGCGACTGCATGTCGAAGTTGGCGCTGACCTCGCGTCCGGCCACCACCTGGATGACGATCTCGCAGGAATCCGACAGGGTGATGGGACGGTTGGACAGCGAATGCGGTGAAATCGGCACCATCACGATGCCATGCAGACTGGGATGCAGAATCGGTCCGCCGGCCGACAGCGCATAGGCCGTGGAACCCGTGGGCGTGGCCACGATGAGACCATCGGAACGCTGGTTGTACATGAAGCGGCCATCGACCTCCACCCGCAGCTCGACCATGCCGGAGGTGGAGCCACGCGCCACCACCACGTCGTTCAGAGCCAGCGCGCGGAAGATCTCGCTACCCTCGCGGTAGACCCTTGCTTCCAGCAGCGAACGCGACTCGGCTTCGACCTTGCCTTCCAGCATGTCGGCCAGAGCCGGTATCATGCGGTCCTGGGCAATATCGGTGATGAAGCCCAGCCGCCCCTGGTTGATGCCGATCAGCGGTACGTTGTACGGAGCCAATTGGCGCGCAATGCCGAGCATGGTGCCGTCGCCGCCGACCACGATGGCCACGTCGGCCTGCTGTCCGATCTGCTCGGGCGTCAGGCTGTCATAGCCTTGCAGGGCGATGTTCTCGGCGGTCTCGGACTCGAAGACCACGGTGTGTCCATGCGACTCCAGGAACACGGCGATGTCCGACAAGATCTGCGCGATGCCGACGGCCTGGAACTTGCCGACGATGGCGACGGTTTTGGGTACGGCTGCCTGAACGGGTAATTTGATGGGCCACATGCTGCGGATTAGACCATAATTTGAGATGACATTGTAATGAAACCAAGCGCTTCCTCCCTGCCCTCCTCGCCTGCGCCCTCCTCCATCGAGGCGGTGCTGTTCGATCTCGACGATACCCTGTGGGCCATCGAACCGGTGCTGGTGCGCGCCGAAGGCCTGCTCTACGACTGGCTGCGCGAGCATGCGCCCGCCGTGGTGGCGGCCCATACGATTGCCAGCCTGCGCGAACGCCGCATGGCCTTGATGAAGACCGATCCCATGTATCGCATCGACCTCTGGAAGCTGCGCCATACGGCGCTGTCCGATGTCTTCCGCGAGCATGACGTGGACCTGGCGCTGGTCGACCCGGCCATGGCCGTGTTCTCCGAGGCGCGCAGCACGGTGGCGCTGTTCGATGACGTGGAACCGGCGCTGCTGCGCATGAAGGGACGGCTGACGCTGGGCTCGGTCTCCAACGGCTTTGCCGACCTGGATCGCATTGGCCTGGCCGGTCACTTCGGCGTCTCGATTGCCGCGCACCGCTTCGGCCGCGCCAAGCCCGACCCGGCCATCTTCCATGCCGCCTGCGAAGCGTTGCAGGTTGCCCCGGCGGCCACTGTCTACGTGGGCGACGACCCGCTGCTGGACGTACAGGGCGCACAGCAGGCCGGCCTGCGGGCGGTGTGGATGAACCGTTTTGAGCGCACGCTGCCGGCAGGCATCACGCCGGACGCCATCTGCCGCGACCTGCATGAGCTGCATGACTGGCTGCAAACGCAGGCCTGATTCTTCGTACAATGTCCCCCAGGACGGAGCCGCCGTCACATTTGGCGGATATGCCGCTAGAATATGCCCCATGCAACTCGATAACCGCGCCCGCACACTTTTGAAGGCCCTGGTCGAACGGTACATCGCCGACGGCCAGCCGGTGGGCTCGCGCGCGCTGTCGAAACTGTCCGGTCTGGAACTGTCCCCGGCGACCATCCGCAACATCATGGCCGATCTCGAAGAGATGGGCTTCGTCGCCAGCCCGCACACCTCGGCAGGTCGTGTGCCCACGCCGCGCGGCTATCGCATGTTCGTCGATACCCTGCTCACCGTCGAGGCCATCGACGAAAGCGCCCTCGAAGGCCGCCTGCAGTCGCGCCTGCAGCACAGCGGCTCGTCCCAGAAGATCATCACCAATGCAGCCCAGGTGCTGTCCTCGCTGTCGCAGTTCGCCGGTGTGGTAATGACTCCCAAGCGCGAATCGGCGTTCCAGCAGATCGAATTTCTGCGGCTGTCGGAAAAGCGCATCCTGCTGGTCATCGTCGACCAGGGTGGCGATGTGCAGAACCGCATGCTCTTGACCGAGGTCGATTACACCCCCAGCCAACTGACCCAGGCCGCCAACTACATCAACCAGCATTACGCCGGCCAAAGCTTCGACCAGGTGCGTGTGCATCTGCAGGGCGAGCTGCGCCAGCTGCGCGACGACATGACCACGCTCATGCAGGCCGCCGTCGAAGCCGGCAGCGACGCCATGAGCGAAGAGGCCGACAACAGCGTGGTCATCTCCGGCGAGCGCAACCTGCTGTCGGTGACCGACCTGTCCTCCAACATGAATTCGCTGCGCCGCCTCTTCGACATGTTCGAACAGAAGACCGGGCTGTTGCAGCTGCTGGATGTCTCCAGCAAGGCCACCGGCGTACAGATCTTCATCGGCGGCGAATCCCAGCTGGTGCCGATGGACGACATGAGCATCGTCACCGCGCCCTACGAGGTCAACGGCCGCATCGTCGGTACGCTCGGCGTGATCGGCCCGACCCGCATGGCCTACGAGCGCGTCATCCCCATCGTCGACATCACCGCCAAGCTGCTCTCCAGCGCGCTGAGCCAGCACTGAGCCCGGCCAGCACAACCATCCCGCCAGAACGCAAAAAAGCCACGTGCGACCACACGTGGCTTTTTGCATTTTGCTTCACGCTGCCTTGCTCAAATCGAGCCAGGAAGCGATGGCGGGCTTATTTCTTCACTTTCTTGCAGTTTTTGCAATGGCCGTAGAGGGCCAGGGCGTGGTCGGCGATCTCGAAACCATGCTCCTGGGCAATCTTGATCTGGCGCTTTTCGATCTCGGCGTCGAAGAATTCCTCGACCTTGCCGCAATCCAGGCAGACCAGGTGATCGTGGTGCGAGCCTTCGTTGAGTTCGAAGACGGCCTTGCCGGTTTCGAAGTGATTGCGCTGGAGCAGGCCGGCCTGCTCGAACTGGGTCAGCACACGGTACACGGTGGCCAGACCCACGTCCAGGTTGTCGGAGAGCAATTGTTTGTAGACGTCTTCGGCGCTGAGGTGGCGCACCGAAGTGTTCTGGAAGATCTCAAGGATCTTCAGGCGCGGCAGGGTCGCCTTCAGGCCGCTGGCCTTCAGTTCGGATGGATTGTTCGGCATGGTAGAGTGGGTTCCCGGGGTTTACTGGTCTCGAACAGGCGCGGCGGTCCACTGGGAAGACCTGGCGGACCGTTCCGGCGGGGCGGTGGGGAACGCCCTTTTACACCCGGAACGCACTCATGCCTATTTAAGAAGTAAGTTCTAGCTTATCATATAGTGCTTTAGGCTCATGGCTCAACCCGGTTGAAATCTTTATGCGCATGCTTTCCCGAATGAAGTCCCGTCATCACACCGCTGCCCTCGGCCTGCTGGCCGCACTGGCCGTCACGCTGGCCGGCTGTTCCTCGACCAAGGCGCCGGAACAGGCGGCGCCCACCGATACCTCGGGCGTGAAGGTGACCGGCAAGAGCAACAGCCTGTTCGGCTTCCTCAAGCCCTATCGCATCGACATCCAGCAGGGCAACTTCGTCTCCAAGGAAATGGTGGCGCAACTGCGCCCGGGCCTGACCCGCGACCAGGTGCGCTTCGTGCTGGGTACGCCGCTGCTGACCGACATGTTCCACAGCAACCGCTGGGATTACGACTTCCGCCTGGCCAAGGGCAATGGCGAGATCATGACCAGCCGCGTCTCGGTGTTCTTCAAGGATGACCTGCTGGATCACGTCGAAGGCGGCCAGAACCTGCCCACCGAAAGTGAATACCTGACCCTGATCACCGATGCCAAGGTCGGTTCCAAGGCCAGCTTCACTGACAAACCCAAGGATGAGAGCGAGATCAAGCCGGCCTCGCCGGTGGCGCCTTCCTCGGCCACCAACAAGTAAGCCCTGTCTCCTGCACTTCCTTCTTCCGAGTTTCACATGACTGCATTGAATATCGCGGTGACCGGCGCCTCCGGGCGCATGGGCCGCATGCTGATCGAAGCCATCCTCAACGCCGAGGATCTCAAGCTCTCCGGCGCCCTCGATACGCCCACCTCAGCGGCCATCGGCACCGATGCCGGCCTGTTCCTGGGCAAAACCACGGGCGTGATCATTGAATCGGACCTGGCACGCGGCCTGGCCGGGGCTGACGTACTGATCGACTTCACCCGTCCGGAAGGCACCCTCAAGCACCTCGAATACTGCGCCGCCCATGGCGTGAAGGTAGTCATCGGCACCACCGGCTTCGAAGCCGAAGGCAAAGCGGCCATCGCCGAATTCGCCAAGCGCACCGCCATCATGGCCGCCCCCAACATGAGCGTGGGCGTCAACGTCACCATGAAGTTGCTGGAACTGGCGGCCAAGAATTTCTCGCACGGCTACGACATCGAGATCATCGAAGCCCATCACCGCCACAAGGTCGATGCACCTTCCGGCACGGCGCTGAAGATGGGCGAAGTCATCGCCGATGCGCTGGGCAAGAAGCTCGATGACGTCGCCGTCTACGCCCGCGAAGGCGTCACCGGTGAACGCGATCCGTCCTCCATCGGCTTTGCCACCGTGCGCGGCGGCGACATCATTGGCGATCACACGGTGCTGTTTGCCGGCATCGGCGAGCGCATCGAGATTTCGCACAAGTCGTCCAGCCGCGTCTCGTACGCCATGGGCAGCCTGCGCGCCGCGCGCTTCCTGGCCGACAAAGAGACCGGCCTGTATGACATGCAGGATGTGCTGGGCTTCAAGTAAGCCTGGCCCGCCACAACAGGAAATGCCCGACGCTGCCGCGCCCCACCAGGTCCGGCAGCGAATTTTTTTGGGGCCGGCCGCTCCAAGCGACTGCCCCGGACTTCACCGTCATTGACTCCCTGCCGCAAGCGCGGCGTCTTTCCCGAAAGCACCTACCATGGAACAGAACATTGGATTTGCCCACTACTGGGCGCAAGGCGATGCCGTTTCCCACTCGGTGGCCTATCTGCTGTTGCTCATGTCGATCGCCAGCTGGTTCTACATCCTCTCCAAGGCCTGGGCCGCCTGGCGCATCCGCCGTGGCAGCAATGCGCTGGAACAGTTCTGGCAGGCACCGACCCTGGCCGATGCCACCGCCGCCATGCAGCGCGTGGACAGCGAACTGATCTACACCCCCATGGCCGAACGCGCCGCCGAAGCCGCCGACATCGGCACCCGCCAGCAAGGTACGCCATCGCTCAACGCCGCCACCGATCCGGGTGAACTGATCACGCGCACCCTGCGTCGCGAAATCAACCGGGTCTCGGCGCGCCTGGAACGCGGCCTCACCCTGCTGGCCTCGGTCGGCTCCACGGCCCCCTTCGTCGGTCTGTTTGGCACCGTCTGGGGTATCTATCATGCGCTGGTGGCGGTCTCGGCCAGCGGCACGGTGCAGATCGACAAGGTGGCCGGCCCCGTGGGCGAGGCGCTGATCATGACCGCGCTGGGCCTGTTGGTGGCCATCCCCGCCGTGCTGGCCTACAACGCCTTCACCCGCATCAATCGCGTGGTGCTGGCCGAACTGGATGGCTTCGCGCACGACCTGCATGCGTACCTGACCACCGGCGAGCGCGTCGGCGGCATGCGCAAATAATTTCTTCGACACGACCTTCGAGAGGAGTCCATCATGAGTTTCGGCGGATTCAACGACAACCACAACTCGGGCCCGATGGCCGACATCAACGTCACCCCGATGGTGGACGTGATGCTGGTGCTGCTGGTGATCTTCATCATCACCGCGCCCATGTTCACCCACGCCCTGAAGCTGGACCTGCCCACCGCGCAGTCCAGCCCGGCCCCGGAAAAACCGGAGACCATCACCCTGGGCATCGATGCCGCCGGCAAGCTGTACTGGGACGACCAGCCGGTCAGCGCAGAGGACATGGATGCGCGCCTGGCCACGGCTGCGGCCAAGAAGCCGCAGCCCGAGCTGCAGTTGCGCGCCGACAAGTCGACCCGTTATGAAATGATCGCCGAAGTGATGTCAGCCGCGCAGGGTGCGGGGCTGACCAAGCTGGGCTTCGTCACCGATCCCAAGGACGGCGGCAAGCGCGAGAAGAAAGCAAACTGAAAGAGAGCAGGCATGGCCACCGTACAACTGGCGGGCGACCGCATCACCGACTGGGAGAGCTTCCACACCGAAAGCGCGCAAGCCTTCGGCTTCCCGGATTTCTATGGCCGCAGCATGGATGCCTGGGTCGATTGCCTGTCCTATCTGCGCGATGACGACGGCATGTGCAAGTTCAGGCTCAAACCCAAGGAAGTGCTGACCATCGAGATCAGCCACAGCGCCGACCTGCACCAGCGCCTGCCAGATCTGGTGGAAGATGTGGAATTCTGCTGCACGGCCATCAATGACCGTTGCGAGGATTATGGCGAGCCGCCGGTGATTGCGCTGGTCTGGAAGTGATATCCCCTACTTCCATTCATCGCCGCCATCGCTGCGGCGGCCCCGATTGATCTATTGCACAGATCAATCGATCAACTCATCCCCATCATAAAACGGATACGGCCCATCGAATTCCCCGATGAAGGCCGTATGGCTGACCAGACTTCCCGCCGCCGCATCCCACCAGTGCAACTGGAAACCCGGCGGCTCCATCACGAAGCAGGACGGTGCCTGTGCATCCAGATCCAGTTGCACCTGATGCGACACCCCCGGACAAGTCGTCGCCAGCGTCCCGCCAAAGCGGCGCTGGATGGAGCGATGCAGGTGCCCGCACAGGATGCGCTCGACCTGCGGATGCTTGCGTACCACCGCTTCGAGCGCCTGCGGATTGACCAGCCCCATGTCATCCATGTGTCCGATGCCGGTGGTAAAGGGCGGGTGGTGCATGGCAATCACGGTCGGACGCTGCGGCTGCTGCGCCAGCACCTCATCCAGCCACAGCAGGCTGGAGGCAGCCAGTTCGCCACCGCTGGCACGCGGGATCACGGTATCGAGCGCAATGATGCGCACCGGATACTGCTCGATCACATACTCGATGCGCTCGCCCCCCTGCTGCAGGTAGGCATGGTCGGCAAACGCGGTACGCAGCGCACGGCGCTCGTCATGGTTGCCCGGCAACAGGTAGTAGGGCATGGTCAGCGGTGCCAGCAATTGACGCAGGCAGGCATATTCGGCGGGCTTGCCAAAGTCCACCAGATCGCCGGTGATGACCAGCACATCCGGCTTCTGCTTCAGTGCATTGACCTGCCGCACGCAGCGACGCAAGGCCTCGGCGGTATCCACCACGCGATAGGATTTCTTGCCATCGGTCTTGATGTGCAGGTCGGAAATCTGACCCAGGATCATGCGCTCTCCTTCTCGGCGCGCGGCGCCAGTTTCACCAGTGCCTCGGCGGGCACGCGAATGGCGATCTGCTGCCCGGCCTCCCACCAGCCACGGCGGCTGGTCTCTGCGATGACGGGACGCTCGGTGCCGATCTCGATTTCAAAACGGCTGCGGTCGCCGAGGAAAAAGATGTTGAGCAACTTGCCGCGCACGCACTGGGCATCGGCTTCGGTGACATCCACTACCTCGACATCTTCGGGACGGAACAACGCGCAGGCCTGCTGCCCTTGTTGTGCCGCATCGAGCTGCTCCAGCAGCGGCAGGCTTCCGCTGGGCAACAACAATCTATCTCCTGAAACGATACCTTGCACGCGATTCATCGCGCCGATGAAATCGGCCACGAAGTCATTGGCCGGATGATAGTAGATTTCACGCGGCGTGCCGATCTGCGAGATCCTGCCACGTTCCATGACCACGATGCGGTCTCCCAGCGCCATGGCCTCGCCCTGATCGTGGGTGACGTAGATGGCGGTGATGCCCAGACCGCGCAGCAGCTTGTTGAGATCGCTGCGCACGGCTTCGCGCAGCTTGGCGTCCAGAGCGGTCAGCGGTTCGTCCAGCAGCAGCACGCGCGGCTCCATGGCCAGTGCGCGCGCCAATGCCACGCGCTGCTTCTGGCCGCCCGAGAGCTGGTCCACGCGGCGATGCGACAGGCCCTGCAGATGCACCATGTCCAACAGGCGTTCCACCTGCTCGGCGCGTTCGCCGGCGGGGATCTTGCGGATCTTCATGCCATAGGCGATGTTCTCGCCCACGCTCATGTTGGGAAACAGCGCATAGTTCTGGAACACCATGCCCACACCGCGCTTTTCAATCGGCAAGGCAGTCACGTCTTCGTCACCGAAGAAGACTTGCCCGCCCATATCGGGAAACTCCAGCCCCGCGATCATGCGCAGCGTGGTGGTCTTGCCGCAGCCCGAGGGCCCCAGCAGAACCAGGGTTTCACCGGGATGGATATCAAGGTCCAGCGGCTGCAGCGCGCGCGTACCGTTGGAGAAGGACTTGGCGCATTGCTGCAGGCGGATGGAAACGGCTTCTTGCTTGGGCTTCATAGACTGACTTTCTTGCGTGTTGCCTGGGTCGCCCACTGCATGCCGATCAGGAGCGGAATGATCATGAAAAAGAAGATCAGCGTATAGGCCGATCCCACCTCCAGCCGCATCGATGCGTAAGCATCGGCCAGACCCACCGGCAGAGTCTGGGTCAGCGGCGTGTGCAGCATCCAGGTGATGTTGAATTCGCCGATGGACAGCGTCACGACCATGAGCGCCCCGGCCAGAATGCCCGAGGCCGCATTGGGAATGACGATGCCGAAGAAGCGACGCAGGCGCCCGGCACCGAGGCTGGCGGCGGCTTCTTCCAGTTGCGCCAGCTGCGAGGACTGCATCACCGCCAGCACCGGCCGCACCATGAAGGGCAGCGTGAAGATGACATGGCCGACCAGGATGAAGAAGATGCTGGCGCGGAACTCGCGCAGCTGACCATAGGCCATGATCAGCGCCAGCGCAGTGGCCAGCCCGGGCACGGCCACCGGCATCATCAGCAATTCTTCGATGATGCGCGCCAGGCGACTGTGACCACCGCGATAGCGCGCCAGCATGTAGGCCAGCGGCACACCCGCCACCAGCGTCACCGCCAGGCAGGCCAGCGCGATGATGAGCGAGCGCCAGATGGTGGGCTGGTACATGTCCCACACCTGGGCTACCCAGCGCAGCGTGAGCCCGCTGGACAAACCGACGAAGAAATTCTCGGTCACACCGGCCAGCATCGACAGCACCACCGGCACCACCAGGAAGGCGCAGACCAGCAGCGTGAAGGCCAGTTGAAGATAAAAACGGAAACGATTCTGCATGGCCTCTTCCTTATGCCGCCGCCGCAACGCCGCTGCCGGTGAGCGAACGCGCCAGCGCCAGCACGGCCCAGGTGAACAGCCCCAGCACGATGGACAGCGAAGCGGCCGTGGCAAAGTTGGCGTAGCCGGTAAATTCGTTGTAGATGGTCATGGGCAGTACATCGATATTGGCCGCCAGCGTGAAGGCCGTCCCGAAGGCACCGACGCTGGTGGCAAAACAGATCGCACCCGACGAGATCAGCGCCGGCAGCAGTGCCGGCAGCACCACGTGCAGCAGCACCTGCCAGGGCCTGGCGCCCAGCGAGCGCGCCGCTTCTTCCAGCGACGGGTCGAGCTTTTCGGCGGCGGCCACCACGGTCAGGATCACACGAGGAATCGAGAAATACAGATACCCCAGAAACAGCCCCGCCAGCGAATACGCAAACACCAACGATTCACCGAAGAGCCAGTTGGTCAGTGAACCGATCAGACCCTGGCGCCCGGCCAGCATGATGACCATGAAGCCGACCACCACGCCGGGAAACGCCAGCGGGAAGGTCAGCATGGCCAGCAACAGCGACTGGCCGGGAAAGCGATTGCGTTGCAGGAACAAGCCCACGAACACCGAGATGGCCAGCGTGGCCGCCGTCACCACCGCCGACAACAACAGCGTGGAGACCAGGCTGGTGAAGTAATGACGGTTGGTCAGCACCGCCAGATAGGCCATCGCCCCCTCCGGTCCCGAGGCGCCCACGCCGACCAGCCGCACCATGGGCAGCAGCCAGAAGGCGCAGAAGATCGTCAACCCGGGCAGGGCGAACCACAGCCACACGCCGTTGCCTGCGGTCCGAGGGCGCGCACCGGAGACGGAGGGGATCATGCTTTTCATGCTTGCTCCTGCACTCTGCATTTAACGCACTTCGGCCAGATAACGCTCGCCGAACTTGCGCTGGGCTTCGGCCATCTTGCCGTAGTCCACCGACTTGGCACGGGCGTATTCAGCAGCCGGCAGGAAGCGCGCTTGAGCTTCCTTGGACATGGCCGAGGCACGCACCGGACGCAGGTAGGCATTGGCCCAGATGGCCTGGCCCTGGTCGGACAGCAGGAAGTCCAGCACCTTCTTGGCGTCGGCCTGGTGCGGTCCGTTCTTCACCAGCGAGACCACGTAGGGCACGGTGACGGTCCCTTCGGTGGGGATCACGAAGGCGACGTTGGCGTGGTCCTTGTACTTGGCACGATAGGCGTCGAAGTCATAGCCCAGCAGGATGGGGATCTCGCCCGAGATCAGACGCGCGTAGGAGGTCTGCTTGGGGACGATGGGCTGGTTCTTCTGCAGGTTCTTGAAGTAGGTGATGGCCGGCGAGAAATCGTCCAGCGTGCCGCCCATGGCCTGGTTGATGGCCACCGCGCCGACATAACCGACGAAGGCCGAGGCCGGATCGAGGTAGCCGATCAGGCCCTTGTATTCGGGCTTCTGCAGGTCGGCCCAGGACTTGGGCACGGGCTTGCCCTTCAAGGCATCGACGTTGACCATGATGCCCAGGGTGCCGGAGTGGATGGTGACCCAGTAACCGTCAGGATCCTTCAGTCCGTTGGGAATGTCATCCCAGTGCGCCGGCTTGTAGGCGGCCACCAGGTCCTTTTTCTTCGCTTCGATGCCGAAGGACACGCCCAGGTAGGTGAAATCAGCCACCGGGCTGGCTTTCTCGGCGGTCAGCTGGGCCAGGGCCTGGCCGCTGTTCTTGTTGTCGGGCGGCACGGTGATGCCGGTCTTGTCCTTGATGGCCTTGATCTGCGCGGCCCAGTCGGCCCACTCGGGCGGACAGTTGTAGCAGATCGCGGTCTGGGCCGATGCAGCCAGGGAAGCCGACAGCAACAGCGCGCCGGCAGCAGTTTGAATAACACGTTTCAGGAACATGTCAGATCCTTTCCTAGAGGTTGAACAACGAGGGGACAACGAATGAGCCATTGCGGATACATCACGACGAAAGCGGTGCAGGCGGCGCCACCGACCCGCCCGCGCGCAGGACGTGCGGGAGGATGTGGCGCACGGCGTCGGTGGCGGCAGTGCTGATGGCGGGACCCTCCCCGGCGGCAGCCACGGCCGCCGCAGGCACCGCACGCTCGATGGCCTCGACCAGGGTGCGCAGGGCGACATCGCCAATCTGCTCCGAAGGTTGAACCACGCTGGCCAGCACCGGCTCGATGAGGGCCCCCACGGGAATGCCGTCGAAACCCATCACCGAGATATCGCCCGGCACCTGCAAGCCCAGCGCGCGCAGGTCGCGCATGGCACTCAGGGCCAGCAGGTCGTTGGAACAGAACAGGGCCGTGGGACGGTGCAGCGGATCGGCCATCATCTGCTGATAGTCGGTGGCGGCCGTGAGCGTATGGCGCTCGACCTCGATGGCCGGCAGCGGCGTGAGACCTGCGGCCTGCATGGCATCGAGATAGCCGCTATGGCGCTGCATGGCGCGATCGGAGGCATTGAAGCGCCCCGAGAGCATCTGGATGCGGCGATGCCCCAGCGCGATCAGGTGGCTGACGGCATCGCAGGCAGCGACGCGGTTGTCTACCGAAACTGAAGCGCGGTGGCTGGCCGCACCGGTGGCGGCCAGTTGGTTGTAGGCCAGCACGAAGGGAATGCGTTCGCGTTCCAGCAGGTCCAGCGTGGCATTGGCGCCGGCATCGGCCACCGTCAGGATCACGCCATCGACGCGATGCCCGAGCAGCAGTTCGACTGCGGCCGATTCCTCTTCCGGCAGGTACTCGGTGGTGGTGAACATGACCGAATAGTCCAGCGCCCGCGCTGCCAGCTCGATACCTTGCAGGCACTGGGCGAAGACCGTGTTGGACAGGGTCGGCACCACCACCCCGACCGTGCGCGAATTGCCGGCGCGCAGGTTGCGCCCGGTGAAATTGGGACGAAAGCCCAGCTCGGCGATGCTGCGATGGATCTTCTCGGCGGTTTCCGCACTGACCGAGCCTGGCTTGTTGAGCAGGCGCGAGACGGTGGCAATGGAGACGCCAGCCAGATGGGCAACTTGTTTGATGGACGGACGCACGGGGGTTTCCGGGGCAAATGAAAACGATTTCATGATGCCGCCCGATTGTTACGCCCTCATGACCACCAACGCCTACGAGATGTGAACGAAAAATTCATAACTGCCTGGTCCGGGAGACTTTCAATTGAAGGACAAGCGACGCGGCCAAATTCTCCCCAACCCGAATAAAAAATTGCTTTTTCACAATTTTTCGAGAATTAACAAGAATACTTTCGAGAACACACCACTCGGCGGCTGTCGATGGTTTCATACGCCATGCCAGCTCCCATGCTGGCCAGCAACACCGACCCAGTCCGTCGCCCCCTCGTAGGCGGGAACCGTGTAGCTGCTATCCCTGTTGCCACACTGCTCAGGCACAGGGGTCTTGGCCCGCCTCTTTACCGAGGCGGGTTTTTTTTCGGGCAGGCGGGTCGACGGTCGGCCAAGGCGGGCCGGAATGCCGCGCCGGGGCGGCGAGCCGGTATAATGCAGGGTTTCGAATTGCAATCCCCTCCCAACCGAATTCCATCCGTATCAGCCCGTCATGCAAGATAAATACAGCCCAGCCGAAGTCGAACAGTCCGCACAGCAGCACTGGAACGCCATCGACGCCTACAAGACCGTCGAAAACGCCCGCGACAAGGAAGGTCGCGACAAGAAGAAGTTCTACGCCTGCTCGATGCTGCCCTATCCCTCCGGCAAGCTGCACATGGGCCACGTGCGCAACTACACCATCAATGATGTGATGTATCGCTACCTGCGCATGAACGGTTACAACGTCCTGATGCCCATGGGCTGGGATGCCTTCGGCATGCCCGCCGAAAACGCCGCCATGGCCAATGGCGTGCCGCCGGCGCAGTGGACTTATTCCAATATTGAATATATGAAGTCGCAGATGCAGTCCATGGGCCTGGCCATCGACTGGTCGCGCGAGATGACGGCCTGCCGTCCCGAGTACTACAAGTGGAACCAGTGGATGTTCCTGAAGATGCTGGAGAAGGGCATCATCTACAAGAAGACCGGGACCGTGAACTGGGATCCGATCGACCAGACCGTGCTGGCCAACGAACAGGTCATCGATGGCCGCGGCTGGCGCTCGGGTGCCGTGATCGAAAAGCGCGAGATCCCGATGTACTACGCCAAGATCACCGACTACGCCGACGAACTGCTGGAACACGTCGAAACCAAGCTGCCCGGCTGGCCCGAGCGCGTACGCCTGATGCAGGCCAACTGGATCGGCAAGTCCACCGGCGTGCGCTTTGCCTTCCCGCACCAGATCAAGGGCGCGGACGGCCAGCTCATCAACGACGGCAAGCTCTTCGTCTTCACCACCCGCGCCGACACCATCATGGGCGTGACCTTCTGCGCCGTCGCCCCGGAACACCCGCTGGCCACGCTCGCCGCAGAAAGCAATCCGGCCCTGCAAGCCTTCATCGCCGAGTGCAAGCAAGGCAGCGTCATCGAAGCCGACATGGCGACGATGGAAAAGAAGGGCATGCCCACGGGCCTGTACGTGACCCATCCGCTGACCGGTGAGCAGGTCGAAGTCTGGGTCGGCAACTATGTGCTCATCACCTACGGCGACGGCGCCGTGATGGGCGTGCCGGCGCATGACGAGCGCGACTTTGCCTTCGCCCGCAAGTACGATCTGCCGATCAAGCAGGTCATCGCCGTGGAAGGCAAGACCTACTCCACCGAGGCTTGGGAAGAGTGGTATGGCGACAAGGAAGCCGGCAAGACCATCGCTTCGGGCAAGTACGATGGCCTGGGCTATCAGGCCGCCGTCGATGCAGTGGCCGCCGATCTGGCCGCGCAGGGTCTGGGCGAGAAGAAGGTGACTTTCCGCCTGCGCGACTGGGGCATCTCGCGCCAGCGCTACTGGGGCACCCCCATCCCCATCATCCACTGCCCGGATTGCGGCGATGTCCCCGTGCCCGAGAAAGACCTGCCGGTGGTGCTGCCGGAAGACTGCGTGCCCGACGGCAGCGGCAATCCGCTCAACAAGCATGAGCAATTCCTCAAGGTCGACTGCCCCTGCTGCGGCAAGCCGGCCCGTCGCGAAACCGACACCATGGACACCTTCGTGGATTCGTCCTGGTACTACATGCGCTATACCTCGCCGGGCAGCAACGATGCGATGGTGGACTCCCGCAACGATTACTGGATGCCCATGGACCAGTACATCGGCGGCATCGAACACGCCGTGCTGCACCTGCTGTATGCGCGCTTCTGGACCAAGGTCATGCGCGACTTCGGCCTGGTCAAGTTCGATGAGCCCTTCACCAACCTGTTGACGCAAGGCATGGTCTTGAACGAGACCTACTATCGCGAAGACGCTGCTGGCAAGAAGACCTGGTACAACCCGGCCGACGTCGACCTGTCCTTCGACGACAAGGGCCGTCCGGTCTCGGCCGTGTTGAAGGAAGACGGCCAGCCGGTGATGATCGGCGGCACCGAGAAGATGTCCAAGTCCAAGAACAACGGCATCGACCCGCAAGCGCAGATCGACCAGTACGGTGCCGACACGGCCCGCCTGTTCACCATGTTTGCCTCGCCACCGGAACAGACCCTGGAATGGTCCGGTGCCGGCGTCGAAGGCGCCAACCGCTTCCTGCGCCGCGTGTGGGCCTTCGGCTACAACAACGCCGCGCGCATCACCGCTGCCGGTGCGGTCGATGCAGCCCAGCTCGATGATGGCCTGAAGACCCTGCGCCGCGAAGTGCACAAGGTCCTGCAGCAAGCCGACAACGACTTCAAGCGCATTCAGTACAACACTGTGGTTTCGGCCTGCATGAAGATGCTCAACACGCTCGAAGCGGCCAAGCCGGCTGCCGGCGCCGCGGGTGATGCGGTGATTGCCGAATGCTTCTCGATCTTCCTGCGCGTCTTGAATCCGGTGGCCCCGCACATCACCCATGTGCTGTGGCAGGAACTGGGCTATGCCAAGGCACAGGGCGACATCCTCGATGCGGCCTGGCCGCAGGTCGATGCGGCGGCGCTGGAGCAGAGCGAGCTGAAGCTGGTGGTGCAGGTCAACGGCAAGCTGCGCGGTGAAGTCACCGTCCCCAAGGATGCCGACAAGGCCGCCATCGAAGCGGCTGCGCTGGCCAATGAAGACGTCAAGAAATTCCTGACCGGCGCACCGAAGAAGGTGATCGTGGTGCCGGGCAAGCTGGTCAACATCGTTGCCTGATCCGGCCCAACCTCAACGACGGAACTCCATGCACGCTCAAGTCCAAATCAAGCGTTTCTCGCAATGGCTGCTGCTGGTGGCCGCGGCCGTGATGCTCACGGCCTGCGGTTTCCATCTGCGCGGCGCCGCCGACCTGCCCTTCAAGACCATCTACCTGGGCTTCACGCCCAACTCGGTGGTCGGGGTGGAACTCAAGCGCAACATCGAGGCCAGCGGTGCCAGGGTGGTGAGCGAACCCAAGGAGGCTGAAGCCAACCTGAAGGTGCTGACCGATACCCGCGACCGCCAGGTACTGACCTTGAACACCGATGGCCGCGTGCGTGAATACGCGCTGTTCCAGCGCTTCACCTTCTCGGTCACCGATGCCAAGGGCGTGCTCGTGATCCCTCCCACGGCCATCACCCTGCGTCGCGTCATCACCTATGACGAGAACCAGGAACTGGCCAAGCAGGCCGAAGAAGCCCTGCTCTACCGCGACATGCAGTCCGACCTGGTGCAGCAGATCCTGCGACGCCTGTCGGCCTCCAAGACGGCCATCCGCAACGAGAAGGCTGCGGCCGGTGCGGATTCCTGACCGGCGCACGGGATCACCATGCAGCTGCGCCACGACTCCCTGGACGCCCATCTCGGCAAATCGCTGGCCTCACTCTATGTGATCGCCAGTGACGAGCACCTGCTGGCCCTGGAAGCGGCTGACAAGATCCGCCGCAGCGCCCGCGCCAACGGTTATACCGAGCGCGAGGTGCTGGTGGTGGAGCGCAGCTTCAAGTGGGGCGAACTGCTGGCGGCGAACCAGTCGCAATCGCTGTTCGGCGACAAGAAGCTCATCGAGCTGCGCATCCCCACCGGCAAGCCCGGCAAGGATGGCGGCCAGGCGCTGCAGGATTACGCGGCCAATCTGTCGCCCGACAATCTCACCATCATCAGCCTGCCCAAGCTGGACTGGGCCACGCAGAAGGCGGCCTGGGTCGGCGCGCTGCAACAGGCGGCGGTCTACATCGACATCCCGCTGGTGGAACGCGCCCAGTTGCCGGGCTGGATCGGCAACCGGCTGGCCGCCCAGCAGCAGAGCGCAGACCGGGCCTGCCTGGACTTCATCGCCGACCGCGTGGAAGGCAACCTGCTGGCCGCACACCAGGAGATCCAGAAGCTGGCCCTGCTGCATCCGCCCGGCCAGCTCGGTTTCGACCAGGTGCAGGATGCGGTGCTCAACGTGGCACGTTACGATGTCTTCAAGCTCAACGAAGCCATGCTCTCCGGCGACATTGCGCGCCTGACGCGCATGATGGAGGGCCTCAAGGGCGAAGGCGAGGCCCTGCCGCTGGTGCTGTGGGCCGTCACCGAAGAAATCCGCACCCTGCTCAAGCTCAAGTCCGGCATGGCCCAGGGCAAGCCGGTGGGGGCACTGTTGAAGGAATACCGCATCTGGGGCCCGCGCGAACGCCTGATGGAACCGGCCCTGCGCCGCATCAGCCTGGGCGCGCTGGAACAGGCCCTGCAGGAAGCCGCCCTGGTGGACCGGATGGTCAAGGGCCTGCGCGCCCGCAGCTTTGCCGGCGACCCGTGGGACGCCTTGCTGCAGCTGGGACTGAAACTGGCACGCGGACACTGACATCACCCGCATTGAACCCGACGCGCAGCGCGCCCCGGAGAAAACCCTATGGAAAACATCGATCTCTACATGAACCGCATCGGCCAGCAGGCCCGTGCCGCCTCGCGCGCCATGGCGCGCGCCGATACCGCCGCCAAGAACCAGGCGCTGCTGCTGATCGCCGCCGCCATCCGTCGCGAGGCTGACGCCCTGCGCGCGGCCAATGCGCTGGACCTCGACGCAGCGCGCGCCAATGGCCTGGCCGAGGCCATGCTGGACCGCCTGACCTTGTCGGACAAGGCCATCGCCACCATGGCCGAGGGTCTGGAGCAGATTGCGTCCCTGCCCGACCCCATCGGTGAGATCAGCAACATGAAGTACCGCCCCACCGGCATCCAGGTCGGCCAGATGCGCGTACCGCTGGGCGTGATCGGCATCATCTACGAAGCCCGTCCCAACGTCACCGTGGATGCTGCCGGCCTGTGCATCAAGAGCGGCAACGCCACCATCCTGCGCGGCGGTTCCGAAGCCATCCATTGCAACCAGGCGCTGGCCAGGCTGGTCAAGGAAGGCCTGGCCGGTGCCGGTCTGCCGGAAGAAGCGGTGCAGGTGGTGGAGACTACCGACCGCGCCGCCGTGGGCGCGCTCATCACCATGCAGGAGTACGTGGACGTGATCGTCCCGCGTGGTGGCAAGGGCTTGATCGAGCGCCTGATGAAGGAAGCCAAGGTACCGATGATCAAGCACCTCGACGGCATCTGCCACGTCTACATCGACGACCGCGCCGACAGCCGCAAGGCGCTGGATGTGGCCTTCAATGCCAAGTGCCATCGCTACGGCACCTGCAACACCATGGAAACCCTGCTGGTCGCGCGCAACATTGCCGCCGCCATCCTCCCGCCGCTGTCCGAGTTGTATCGCGTCAAGGAAGTGGAACTGCGCTGCGATACCGAAGCTGCCGAGATCCTGGCCGGGTATCCGCTGCTCAAGGCGGCCACCGAAGAGGATTGGGACACCGAATACCTGGCGCCCATCCTGGCCGTGAAGGTGGTGGCCGACATGGATGAGGCCATTGAGCACATCAACCGTCACTCTTCGCAGCACACCGACAGCATCGTCACCGAGGACTACACGCGCGCCATGCGTTTCCTGCGCGAGGTGGATTCGGCCTCAGTCATGGTCAATGCCTCGACCCGCTTTGCCGATGGCTTCGAATACGGCCTGGGGGCGGAGATTGGCATCTCCAACGACAAACTGCATGCACGCGGCCCGGTCGGACTGGAAGGACTGACCTCGCTGAAATACGTGGTGCTGGGCCAGGGACAGGTACGCCAGTAATCTCTTACGCCAACCACAAGGACCGCCATGCTCTGGATCAAAGCCCTGCACATCGTCTTCATCGCTTCCTGGTTCGCCGGCCTGTTCTACCTGCCGCGCATCTTCGTGAACCTGGCCCAGGAAACCGACCTGGTCGCGCGCGAACGCCTGCTGGGCATGGCGCGCCGCCTGTACCGCTTCACCGGCATGATCTCGCTGGTGGCACTGGTGCTGGGCGTGTGGCTGCTGGCCATCACCTGGTCATTCTGGAAAGGGCCGGGCAATGGCTGGCTGCATGCCAAGCTGTTCCTGGTGGTGCTGGTCATCGGCTACCAGCACGCCTGCGGCTCGCTGCTCAAGAAATTCGAACACGGCAAGAACGTGCGCAGCCACGTCTGGTATCGCTGGTTCAACGAAGTGCCGGTGCTGCTGATGCTGGCCATCGTGATCCTGGTCGTGGTCAAGCCATTCTGATCCAAGCAATCGTTCTGCATTTTTCTGTCGTCATCCGCGTCATTCCACACCCATCCTTCCGGAGCCGGTCATGAGCAAAGTCTGTGAGTACTTCTTCGCGCCGCATTCGCCCTTCGCCTATCTGGGCCACGATCGTTTCGTCGCCCTGGCGGAAAAATACCAGGTGCAAATCCTTCCCAAACCCTTCGATCTGTCCAGGATCTTCGGTGTCTCCGGCGGCCTGCCGCTGGCCAAGCGCGCACCGCAGCGCCAGGCCTATCGTTTGAAGGAACTGGCACGCTGGAGCGAATTCCTCGGCAAGCCCATGATCCTGCAACCGACCTATTTCCCGGTCAACAGCGACAATGCCTCGCGCCTGATCATCGCCACCCAGCTGGCACACGGTACCGCGGCCGCGCTGCGCATGACCGGTGCCATCATGCGCGCGGTGTGGGAAGAGCAAAAGAACATCGCCGATCAAGACACCCTGGTGGCCATCGCCAATACCCTGGAACACGACGGCGCCGCCCTGCTGAAGTCGGCTGAAACGGCCAGCGTGCAAGCCGAGTTCGACCGCTTCACCGATGAAGCCAATGCCGCCAGCGTCTTCGGCGCACCGTGGTACCTCTACCAGGGTGAAGGCTACTGGGGCCAGGACCGCCTCGACTTCGTCGAGCGCGCCTTCGCGAAGGGCTGAGCGAGCAGCGTACAATGACGCCGGAGTGCGCTACAAGCAGCGCACTCCGGCTTTTTCCATTTTTGATACTTTGTTTTCCAACGGACAAAAGGTACTCCCATGCAATCCCCCGACACCCATTACTCTTATTTCTGCCCCTGCCCGCGCGGCCTGGAAGCGGCCCTGGCCGAGGAACTCAACGAGATCGCCCAGCACGCCGGCCCCGCCGCCAACCTCAAGGTGCACAACCAGGTGCCCGGTGGCGTGCATTGCTCCGGCACGCTGCTGGCGGCCTACCAGATGAACCTGCACTCGCGCATCGCCAGCCGTGTGCTGCTGCGCATGGGCCATGGTTCCTACAAGAACGAGAATGACATCTACGACCTCACCCTCGCACAAGCCTGGGAAGACTGGTTCAAGGTCTCGCACACCATCCGCGTGGACCTGACCGCCGTGAAATCGCCGCTGCGCAGCCTGGAGTTCAGCACCCTCAAGATCAAGGATGCGATCTGCGATCGCTTCCTCGACCAGTTCAAGCTGCGCCCCTCGGTCAACACCCGCACGCCTGACATGCGCATCGCCGGTTTCGTCGATGCCCACAATTTCACGGTCTATCTCGACACCTCCGGCGAGGCGCTCTTCAAGCGCGGCTGGCGCGAAGAAACCGGTGACGCGCCACTGCGCGAAAACCTGGCGGCGGGCCTCTTGCGCACCGCAGGCTGGAAGCCGGGCGTGCCACTCTTCGATCCCATGTGCGGTTCCGGCACCATCCTGGCCGAGGCCGCGCAGATCATCGCCGGCGTGCCGCCGGGCGCACGCCGCCGCTTCGCCTTCGAGAAGTTCAGCAACTTCGATGCCGATGCCTGGTTCGCCATCAAGGGCGATTTCAAACCCCATCCGATTCCGACCACGCCCACGCTCTTCGGCAGCGACATCTCCGGCGACATGGTGGAACTGACGCGCAAGAACCTGGTGCGCGCCGGCGTGCACTTCGAGGTACCGCTGAAGCAGATCGAAGCACAGGAAATCAAGCCGCCGGTCGATACCGAGGGCAAGCCGCTGGTCGGCATCATCCTCTCCAATCCGCCTTACGGTGAGCGTATCGGCGTGCGCGGCGACCGCGCCTTGCCGACCGAGGAATTGTTCGCGCAGTTCTTCAGCGCCTTCTCCACTACCTTGAAGCAACGCTTTGCCGGCTGGAGCGTCTTCCTGTTCTCGGCCGACCTGGGCCTGCCCAAGCTGATGCGCCTGAAGGAAGCCCGCAAGACGCCGTTCTTCAACGGCGCCTTGGAATGCCGCCTGTTCCGCTTCGACATGGTGGCCGGCTACAACCGCCGCGAGGAAGCCAAGCCGGTCCCGCGCGACGGCGAAGACTGATCCTCTCCGGCGCGGATGGATTGTCAACTTCTTCAAGACGATCCATCCCGCCGCAGCCGGTTTATCCGGCTCGCATTCTTCCCTACAGTGTGGACGTGGCCGCTGCCGATTGCGCAGGCAGAAAAAGGCGCAAGGCCGGCCATCCTTCATCCACTCCACACTTTCCGGGATCATCATGACCACCGTTACCGTCAACACCCGTGCCGACTACGCCGCCTTCCTGCTGCGCGTCACCATGGGCATTTTCTTCCTGGTCCACGCCGGCCTGAAACTCTTCGTCTTCACTCCGGCTGGCACGGCCGGCTTTTTTGCCTCGCTGGGCGTGCCGGGCTGGTTCGCCTATCCGGTGATGGCACTGGAAGTCATCGGCGGCATCGCGCTGGTGCTGGGCTACTATGGCCGCTGGCTGGCCCTGCCGCTGGCAGCAGACCTGCTGGGCGCAATCGTGCTGGTGCATGGCAAGGCCGGCTTCTTCTTTACCAACCCCAAGGGCGGCTGGGAATACCTGGCACTCTGGATCGTCGGCCTGATCGCCGTGTTCCTGCTGGGTGACGGGGCCTTTGCCCTGAAGCGCGAAACGCAGCGCTGATGCGCCATCGATGGCAACATGGGCAGCACGCATCGATCAACGCCGGGCCTGTGCCCGGCTTGGTTCATCAATGCAACTAAGCAACCAGGCATCACGGCAGCAAAAAGCCAAATGCTATAAATGTTTTATATCCTTTACCGGGATTCCAAGGAAATCATCATGACCACCGTGTCCACCACAGGCCGCACCACCGATAGCCTCCCTCTGCCCTCGCTGTTCGTCTCGCACGGCTCGCCCATGCTGGCCGTCGAACCGGGTCGCACGGGACCGCTGCTGGCCAGTATCGGTGCGACGCTGCCACGTCCGCGCGGCATCGTGATGGTGTCGCCGCACTGGGAGACCTTTACCCCGCGCGTGGGCAACCAGAGCAAGCCGCGCGTGATCCATGATTTCGGCGGTTTCCCGCAGGCGCTCTATGAACTGGATTACCCGGCCCCAGGCGCACCGGCCCTGGCCGAGCACGTGGCGCAACGCCTGCGCGAGGGCGGACTGCCAGCCAATACCGATGGCGGCTGGGGGCTCGATCACGGGGCCTGGGTGCCGCTGCGCTACCTCTATCCGCAAGCCGATGTGCCGGTGATCCAGCTGTCGCTGCAATCCCAGCAACCGCCCGAGTATCACTACCAGGTTGGTCGCCTGCTGGCGCCGCTGGCCAGCGAAGGCATCCTGCTGATCGGCTCGGGCAGCTTCACGCACAACCTGCGCGAACTGCGTCGTACAGAGGCCGATGGCGGCGACGCGCCGCATACGGTGGAATTCCTGCACTGGTTCCTCGAACGCATGCAGGCCGGTGATCTGCAGGCTCTGTTTGGCTACCGGACTACGGCCCCGCATGCGGTGCGCAGCCATCCCACCGACGAACATCTGCTGAGCCTGTTCTTCGCCATGGGCGCGGCCGATGACTGGACACGACTGGTTCACCTGGACAGCGGTTCCACGTATCATAGCCTGCGCATGGACGCCTTCGCCTTCGGCACCGGCTCCCGCCTGCTGGCACAACTACCGGCCGCTGCCTGAGCCCCGTCTTCCCGATGGCGCCAGCGCGGCGCCATTACGGGGAAAGACGATTTGAACAAACTGCGCGAAATCGAATGCTTCATCGCCGTGGCCGAGCTCGGCAGCTTCGTCAAGGCCGCCGATGCACTGGGCATCTCCAAGGCGGCGGTTTCGCGCACGGTACTGGAACTGGAGGCACGCCTCGGGTCACGCCTGATGCAGCGAACCACGCGCCGGCTTTCGCTCACCGAGGCAGGCAGTCTCTACCTGGAGCGCTGCAAGCAGATCGTGACCGCCCTGGAAGAAGCCGATGACCTGCTCTCGGCAGGCAGCGCCAAGCCCGTCGGGCTGTTGCGCATCAATGCCCCGGTCACCTTCGGCATCCTGCACCTGGCACCGCTATGGCCGATGTTCCTGGACCGGCATCCGGAAGTGGAGCTGGACATTACCTTGTCGGACCGCATCGTCGACATCATCGACGAGGGCTATGATCTGGCGATCCGCATCGCCAGGCTGGCCGATTCCACGCTGATCCATCGCAAGCTAACCAGCACCAGCCTGCCCATCTGCGCCTCACCCGCCTACCTGGAGAAACACGGCACGCCGCATCATCCGCACGAGCTGGCACAGCACCAGATCATCAGCTACAGCTACAACCAGGGCAAGGACGAATGGCAGTTCAGCGGCCCGGAAGGTCCGGTGAGCGTGCGTATCCATGCCCGCATGCACGTCAACAATGGGGACAGCTGCGTGCAGGCGGCCCTGGGCGGCATCGGCATCACACGCCAGCCAACCTTCATGATCGACCAGTACCTGCGCAGCGGGCAGCTGGTTCCCCTGCTCCCCGACTACACCGTGCCGGACCTGGGCATCTATGCGGTCTACCCCAGCCGCGCCCACCTGCCGGCCAAGGTGCGCGCGATGCTGGACTTTCTTTCCGAAGCGTTCTCCCAGGTGCACTGGTCCGCACCGGACGCCCACTGATCGGCGGATCGCCCGATACCGCACTGGTAGCACAGCGGGCATTCTCGCGGTGCGACCGCCTTCTCCCGCAGGCTGGCTTGAACGGCAGCCACGCATAATTTTCACGCATCCTCACCAAAGCTTGCCGGCTCGCCTTGTGCCGTGTGCGCTCGGCTTCGCACGCTTGCCGAAACACCGGAAAACCGACGCCAAGCTCGCTTTCGTGCCGCCCCAACCTGCCCTGACCCGCCATTGACACATCGTCTTCTATAGCCGACATTGACCATATAGCGAACGCATTGTCCATATAGCGGACAGAACGCAAATTCAGCAGAACAACGACAGGAGACCCCATGACGACCCTTGACACCCCCATGCCCGCCGATCTGAAGATGAAGCCCTACCAGCTCCCCAACCCGAAGGAAGCGCCGCTGGAGATCGTGGTCAATCCGGCCGTGCCGGAGGACGAACGCATCTGGGTGCCGCAGGCGGAGAACGTGTGGTTCCGTCCGCTGTGCCTCAATGTCTCGCAGGGCTACTGGACCAACCTGCTGCGCGTGCGCAAGTCCGGCGTGCTCTCGCGCCACCGTCATCCGGCACCGGTGCATGGCATGGTGCTCAAAGGCCGCTGGCGCTATCTGGAACACGAATGGATCGCCGAACAGGGCAGCTATGTCTTCGAGCCGCCTGGCGAGACCCACACCCTCTACGTGCCTGAAGACGTGGAAGAGATGATCACCTACTTCCACATCACCGGCGTGATGTTCTATTGCGACCCCTGGGGCAAGTTCGAAGGCTATGAGGACGTCTTCACCAAGCTCGACATGTGCCGCAAGCACTATGAAGCGGTTGGACTGGGTAGCGACTACGTCAATCGCTTCGTACGCTGAGGATGCACGAAATGACTTATTCCCGCGCCTCCCATGACTTTGGCGACTGCGTGGCCGTAGTCACCGGCGGCCACGGCGGCATCGGCGCGGCCATCGGCGCACGTCTGGCCGCAGGGGGCGCGCAGGTCGTCGTCTGGGACCAGCAGCACGACGCTGCCTCGCCCTATCGGCAAGAAATCCTCGACATCACCGATGCCGCTGCGGTCATGCAGGCCGCACAGCGACTGCTGGCCGACACCGGGCGCATCGATTTCCTCATCAACAACGCCGGTTACGCCGGCCCTACCGTGCCGCTGGACGAGTACGACGTTACCCAATGGCATCGCATCGTGCAGGTCAACCTGCTGGGCGTCTTCCATGCCTGCCGCAGTGTGACGCCGGCCATGCGCGCAGCCGGGCGCGGACGCATCGTCAACATCGCCTCGCTGGCCGGCAAGGAAGGCACGCCAAATGCCTCGGCCTACAGCGCCGCCAAGGCAGGCGTCCTGGCGCTGACCAAGTCCTTGGGCAAGGAGCTGGCCGAGACCGGCGTGCTGGTCAACGCCATTGCACCGGCCGCCGTGAAGACCGCACTGCTGGAGCAGATGTCGCCGGAGCATGTGCAGACCATGATCGCCAAGAGCCCCATGCGTCGCCTGGGCACGGTCGATGAGGTCGCCGACATGTGCGCATGGCTGTGCTCCGGGTCCTGCAGCTTCAACACCGGCGCCGTGTTCGATCTCTCGGGCGGGCGCGCGACCTACTGAGCGGCTTGCCGCTCGGCCACACGAATCATCCGGGCAAGCAAGGATCGCATGCCGGGGCAGGCAGAAGCAGCCCAGGCAGCGCCGGAAGAGCAACACGCGGGGACGGACTCCACAACGTCCTCAGGATCGCATCCTTGCAAGAAGCTTCGGCCATGTCATCGACAGCGAGCTGCGCGACAGACGTAGCCGGTACGAAGCACGCCAATGGCAGCACATCATTCACACTGGAGACGTAACCCATGGAAGTCCAAAAGGAAAAGAGCCCCCGGCTCAAACGCATACAGGTAGTCGCACTGAGCTTCCTGATGCTGGCAGGCATCGTCAACTACCTCGACCGCAGCACGCTGTCCATCGCCAATCACTCGGTGAGCCAGGAACTCAACCTGTCGGCCTCGCAGATGGGCCTGTTGCTGTCGGCCTTCTCGCTGGCCTATGCCTTCTCGCAATTGCCCATCGGCGCCATGCTCGACAAGTTCGGCGCACGCGTGATGCTGGGGGCGGGCATGTTCGTGTGGTCGGTGGCACAGCTGGCGGGCGGCTTCGTGAGCAGCCTGCAGCAGTTCCTGGTGGCGCGGGTGTTCCTCGGCCTGGGTGAGGCACCGCAATTCCCGGCCGGTGCCAAGGTGGTCTCGGAATGGTTTGCCATGCGCGAGCGCGGCGGGCCGACCGGCATTTTCGTGGCCTCCTCCACCATCGGTCCGGCGCTGGCGCCGCCCATCCTCACGATCCTGATGCTCTCCTTCGGCTGGCGCATGATGTTCGTCATCATGGGCGTGATGGGTATCGCGGTGTCGGTGGGCTGGTACCTGTTTTACCGCAATCGCAACGAAGTCCAGCTCACGCCCTCCGAGGTGCTGTACCTGGCCGACGACCATGACAACGAGCCCAACGCCAATGCCAAACTGAGCTGGTCAGAATGGAAGAGCCTCTTCACCTATCGCACTACCTGGGGCATGCTGTTCGGCTTCATGGGCGTGATCTACATGGTGTGGCTGTACCTCACCTGGCTGCCCGCCTACCTGGAACATGAACGCCATCTCTCCATCGCGCGCACCGGCTGGGTGGTGGTGATTCCCTACATCTTCGGCACGCTCGGCATGCTCTCATCGGGCTACATTGCCGATGGCCTGATGAAGCGCGGCATGCCTGCCATCCGCAGCCGCAAGTGGCCGATCTGCGCGGGCTTGATCGGCGCCGGCGCCTTCACCATTCCGGCCGCCTATACACCCAGCACCACCATGGCCATCGTCTACATCTCGCTGGCCATGGCCTTCGTGAACATGGCTTCCGGTGGCGCCTGGGCGCTGGTGTCGGTAGCCATTCCGCGCCGCCTGGTGGCTTCGCTGGGCAGCATGCAGAACTTCGGCGGCTATCTCGGCGGCTCGCTGGCACCGGTCATCACGGGCGTGGTGGTGGACCAGACCCACTCCTTCGTCAATGCCCTCCTGATCAGTGCCGCCGTGGCCTTCGCCGCCGCACTGGTCTACATGTTCGTGGTGGACAAGCCGATCGAGGCACACGCCGCCTGAGGCAAAACTTCACTCGTCAGTAGCCTGACCCGATGCCGCCGCCCTTGGGTAGCGGCATCCAGCCAGTCTCCTGCCACTCACAAGAAGGAACCTTCATGAGCTTCATTCCCGACCTGCTCCGGGGCAAGACCGCCCTTGTCACCGGCGGCACCCAAGGCATAGGCGCGGCCGTCGCACGCCAGCTCGCCGCACTGGGTGCACGCGTCATTGCTGCCGGCCTGCCGCCCTTGGCGCATGAGCCATTCGAGGGCAGCGGCATCACCCTGGCGGAGATGAACGTGGCCAGCGAAGACAGCGTGCGCGCGGTGCTCGCCGGCCTCACGCAACTCGATATCGTGGTCAACTGCGCCGGCATCATCAAGCGCGGGGAAGAGCTGGAGACCGAGGTCTTCGAGCAGGTCATCGCGGTCAACCTCACCGGCACCATGCGCGTCTGTGCTGCCAGCCGCGAACTGCTCAAGCAGTCCGGGGGCTGCATCGTCAATACTGCCTCCATGCTCAGCTTCTTCGGCGGCGGACTGGTGCCGGGCTACAGCGCCAGCAAGGGCGGCGTGGCGCAGCTGACCAAGTCGCTGGCCATTGCCTATGCGGCCGACGGCATCCGCGTCAATGCAGTGGCGCCGGGCTGGATCGCCACCCCGCTCACCCAGGCCCTGCAGGACGATCCCGTACGCGCCGGGCCAATCCTGGCGCGCACACCGCTGGGGCGCTGGGGCAAGCCGGAAGACATCGGCCAGGTGGTTGCTTTCCTGTGTTCACCCGCGGCCTCCTTCATGACCGGCGCCATCGTGCCGGTCGATGGCGGCTATCTGGTGGCCTGACACCACCGCAACGCTTTCACGTGCAATGCCATTTGCCCGCGCCGGCTCCAGACGGCGCGGGATTTTTTGCAAACGGGCTCGGCTATAATCTGGCCCGAATCCGGCAACCCATTCCGTACCAGCATGTGGTCCGTCTCCTGGTCCGATCCCCGTACCGTTTCCTGCACCGCTCATGCCCGACCAAGACCAACAACCCGACGACGCCAACAAGATTGCAGGCACGGCCGCCTTCTCCAAGTTCATGGCGGTACTGCAGCTGATCGCCGACCAGGAAGCGCCGCTCTCCATCGCGCAGCTGGCTGCGCTGTCGGGCTATCCGCGCCCCACGGTCTATCGCATCCTCGGCGCGCTCATGGCCGAGGGCATGGTGGTGGAGAACCCGCGCAGCAAGCAATATGAAGTCGGGCCGCGCCTGATCCATCTGGCCAGCCGCGCCTGGGACCGCAGCGACATCCGCACCACGGCCATCGAGCCGTTGCGCCAGCTGCGCGACATCACGCGCGAGACCGTGCACCTGGCCGTGCCCAGCGACCACAGCATGGTCTACATCGAGAAACTGGAAAGCCCGCAAGCCGTGCGCATGGATTCGCGCATCGGTACGCGCGTGACCTTGTATTCGAGTTCAGTGGGCAAAGCCTACCTGGCCGCACTGGAACAAGCGCAGCGCGAACGCCTGATGCGCGCGCTGCATCTGCAAGCCTTCACGGCCAACACGCACACCACGCTGGAGGCCCTGCGTGCCGATGTCGAAGAGACCCGCACGCGCGGCTATGCCGAAGATCGCGAAGAGAACGAAGCCCAGATTTTTTGTTACGGTGCCGCCATCGTCGGTGCCGATGGCGTGCCGGTGGCGTGCGTGAGCGTGAGCATTCCGCTCTATCGCCGCCTGCCCGATGCGCAGCAGGCGTATGTGACACCATTGCTGCAAGCCTGCGCGAACATCTCGCGCAAGCTTGCCGGACCGGGCTGAGTCCGGTCCGTTTCTGGCCTCACTCCCTGCACTGCCCGCAGGCGATCAGGCCTCGGGCGGCAATTCCACCTTGTAGATTTCCTTGCCGTCGGTGTTGTGCAGGGTGACTGTCAGGGTCTTGCTCCTCGCATCGATCTTGCCGATCCCGAAGAACTGCAACAGTTCAACCGGTGAGCGGTTCTGCTTCATGTCAGCCGGGACGCTGACGAAGCGCACGTCCGGACCGAAGGTGCGATCGATCTCGCCTGGTCCGAAGGTACCCGCATTGATCGGGCCGCCGACGAATTCCCAGAACGGTTTGAAGTCGGTGAACTGGGCGCGCTCCGGTGCGTAGTGCGTGGCCGAGGCGTAATGTACATCCGCTGTCACCCATACCACGTTCTTGATGTCATGCTGCTTGATGAAGCGCAGCAGTTCGGCCACCTCCAGCTCGCGTCCGGAGGGCTTGCCATGGTCGGCATTGGCCCAGGCCTCGAAAGTCCCCTTGGGGACATCGGCATTCAGATCGGGGACCACGATGGAGAGCGGCATGTCGCTGGCGATGAGCTTCCAGGTCGAGCGCGAACGCAGCAGCGCCTGCTTGATCCAGCGCATCTGCCCGGGACCGAGGAAGTCAGCGTCATGGCCGCCCTTCTGGCGGTTGGGAGTATTGCGACCGCGATAGCTGCGCTCGTCCAGCATGAACACCTCCAGCAGCGGACCGTGGTTGAAGGCGCGATAGATGCGGAAGGGATCGGCGCTGTCGATGCGGAAGGGATTGTGTTCGAACATGGCCTGGCGCGCGCGGGCCGCCAGCACGTCGATGTTGCGTTCGTCGTAGCGCTTTTCGGCCGCACCGATCACCTGGCCGGGATACCAGTTGTTGCGCACCTCGTGGTCATCCCACTGCACCAGGAAGGGCACCTCGGCGGCGAAGCGGCGCTTGTTGGCGTCCAGCATGTTGTAGGCAAAGTTGCCGCGATAGTCGTCCAGCGTCTGCGCGACCCTGGACTTGGCTTCGGTCACCACGTTGCGCCACAGCGTTCCGTCCTCCAGCTTCACTTCGGCCTGGATGGGGCCATCGGCATAGATCTGGTCGCCCGAGTGGATGAAGAAATCCGGGCGGAAACGGCGCATGCTTTCATAAACGCGATAACCGCCCCACTGCTCATTGATGCCCCAGCCCTGCCCGGCTTCATCGCCCGAGAAGGCGAAGGTGATGTCGCGCGCCTGGCCCTGTGCAGAGGCAGGCAGCATGAGGCTGCCGGTCAGCGTTTCGCTCAGGGCCGATTCATGCTGCAGGTCCTGGAAGCGCACGCGATAGTAGACGCGCTCTCCGGCCGGCAGGCCACGCAGGTCCACGCGCGCGGTGTAGTCCTCGCGTGCCAGCGCGGTAGGGCCGACGATGCGCACGGGATTGCTGAAGTTCTCGCGGGTGGAATACTCGACCAGCAGGCGCGCATTGCGATCGGTACGCGCCCAGAGCATGGCACTGTCACGCGTGACATCGCCGCTCATGACGCCGCCGGGCAATTGCGGGCGCAGGCGTTCGGAGGTGATGATGGCCGGTGCGGCGGAAAAGGCGGCCGGGGCGCTCAAGGTGGTGGCGGCGGCCACCGTGGTCAGTGCGCTGTCGCGCAGGAAGCGGCGACGGCTGTGGTCGGCTGGCGGGTATTGGTCTGGCATGGCGGCTCCTGTGAGGGTGAGGGATACACGGGGGGAGCTGCAATCTAGCAATCCAATATGACCGTCCAATGAAACCATGATGACCAATCCTGACCGCAGCTGAAATGCAGTCAGTCGCTCGAAAATATACGCCCCCTCCGCGCAGTGATGTTCTTCGGTGGACCTGTCACGCAAGGGCATTTACGGGAAGTCGGTGGAGACGGAGACCTGTTCCCATGCGTCGATCTCCTGATTCATCTTCGTCAGCTTTTCCCGCACCAGCCTGACTGCATCGCTGCCCAGCAGGAGATGCTCCGGGGCGTTGACATCGCCGGCCAAGGCCAGGATCACCTGCGCCGCCTTCGCCGGATCGCCGAGCTGGTGACCGCTCTTGGCCTGACGCGCAGCGCGGATCGGATCGATCACTGCATCATAGTCGGAGAGGCTGCGCGGCGAACGGACCATGGAGCGACCTGCCCAGTCGGTGCGGAACGAGCCTGGCGCTACCGCCGTGACCTTGATGCCGAAGTCAGCCACTTCCTTGGCCAGGGTCTCTGAAATACCTTCCAGAGCAAACTTGCTGCCACAGTAGTAGGCGATGCCCGGCATGGTAATGAATCCACCCATGGAGGTGATGTTGATGACATGGCCGCGTCGCCGCGTCCGCATGGCCGGCAGCACGGCCTTGATCATGGCGACGGCGCCGAAGACATTGACGTCGAACTGATGCCGCATCTGCTCCAGCGAAGACTCTTCCAGCGCCCCTTCATGACCGTAGCCGGCATTGTTGACCAGGACGTCGACAGGACCAAGGCGCTCGGTCGCGCTGCCGATGACACTGTCAATGGAAGGAAAATCGGTGACATCGAGCACCACTGCCGTCGCCCGCCCCGGTGCGAGGTGCTCGAAGACCGCTCGCGCCTCCTCGTTGCGCACTGTGCCTATTACTGTATGTCCCGCCTGCAAGGCCGCATGGGACAGCGCACGTCCAAAACCTGAGCTGACACCCGTAATCAGAAAATTCAATTTGTCGGACTTCTGCATGACCATCGCCACATCTCCCATGAAACCGCCTTCCTGACGAACCAAACCGGTTCATCACCCGGGAAGGCGACGGCTTCAATGATAGGCAGTTGCACTTGACTGCACCATGTCGGTTGGCATTCAATGTTTGCCTAAACCTATCAATTGACGATGACGGGACGCATGAAGACATCTCAAGCTTTGACCTCGGGTGTGCACCAGCGCATGGTGGACCTGCTCATGCAGCTCGCGCCTGAAGAGGGCTACAACCTATCGCTGCTGCCGGATGTGCGCCTGCTGCGTTCCAATCGCCGCCTGCGTGAAACACCGGTGCTCTACGAGCCGGGCATCGTCGTGGTCGTGCAGGGAAGAAAGCGCGGCTATCTGGGCGGGAAGACCTATCTCTATGATGCCCGCCACTATCTGGCCGTCTCCGTGCCGGTGCCATTCACGATGCAAACCGATGCCAGCGCGAAGGCGCCACTGCTGGCGATCTACTTCCGGCTGGACTTCCAGCTGCTGGCCGAAGTGCTCTTGCAGATGGACCAGACCGATGTGCGCGCCATTCCGCAAACCATGTTCGCTACCCGGATGGACGAGAGGATGTCGGCCTCCGTCCTGCGCCTGCTGGAGGCCATGTGCATTCCGATGGAGGCCCGCATACTGGGCCGCTCGCTGGTCAAGGAGATCTACCTGCGGGTACTCAGCGGCGAACAGGGCGCCTCCATGCGAGCCGCATTGCGCAATGACGGACAGTACGCAAAGGTAGCTCGCGCCATCCGGAAGATCCATGCCGCCTACGCGGACAAGCTGGACGTGGAACAGCTGGCACAAGAAGCCGGGATGAGTCCGCCATCCTTTCATGCGCACTTCAAGGCGGTCACCGCCACCTCGCCCATGCAGTATCTCAAGTCCACGCGCCTGCATCAGGCGCGTCTGCTGATGTTGCGCAACGGCCTGACGGTAGCCGCAGCCAGCGCCACCGTCGGCTACGAAAGCGCATCCCAGTTCAGCCGTGAATTCAAGCGATTGTTTGGCATGACACCCGTGCAGGAGGTCACCAGAATGAAGACCGCCTACGCGCTTCCCGCGCCGGATCCTGCTGCGCTGTTCGTGTCATCGCACTAGGCGGGCCCTAGGTACGCGGCGTTTCCTGCGGCTCCCACGGAGGATGACTGCCGAAGTCCTCGGCAAGATAGTCGACGAAGCGGCGCACTTTGATCGGAATTCCCCGCGCGCCGGGATAAACCGCCTGCATGGTCAATGCAGTGGTAGCGTAATCGGGGAGCAGGGCAAGCAAGCGCCCCTGCCGTATGTCCTCACCAAACACGAAGGCCGGCCCGTAGGCCACACCCGCCCCCGCCAGCGCGCACGCCAGCAACATCTGCATGTTGTTGGCCACGACCCGGCAGGGGCCGTCGATGCGATATGAGCGCCCCGAGTCATCCGTGAAGGTCCAGTCCCCGGCGGACACCGCTTCGCTGAAGGCCAGACGCGGCAGCTGCTGCAGGTCCTCGGGTGTACGCGGCAGGCCATGCCGTTCGACAAAACCGGCCGAAGCGCATACCACCATAGGGCAGGAGGCCAGACGACGCGTCACCAGCGCCGGATCATCGAGCTGTCCGATCCGGATCGCCACATCCACCCCCGCATCGAGCAGATCGATGTAGCGGTCTCCCAGCAAGACCTCCACGTTGACCTCGGGATGGTGCGCCACATAGCGCGCCACCACCGCACCCAGATGCAGGGCACCAAAGGTGACCGGCACCGCCACGCGCAGCAGGCCGCGCGCGCTGCCTTGCGCGGCCGTCGCTTCGCGGTTGGCCTCGTCCAGCGCACCGAGAATCTGCCGGCTGCGTTCGTAGTATGTCCGCCCCACCTCCGTGAGACTCAGGCGTCGAGTCGTCCGCTGAAACAGGCGGGCACTCAAGCGGGCCTCCATGTGGCTGACGTACTTGCCGGCCATGGCGGGCGACAGGTGCAAGCGCCGCCCGGCGCCGGCAAAACTGCCCTCCTCTACCGCCGCCACGAAGACATTGAGGCTCATCAGCTGATCCATTCTCTTTCCTTATTCGATCATTTTGGTTTCGACTGTCACTAATAGTTAAGCAATTATAAATTCATGAAATCGAATCTAACATTGCAGGACCCCATCACAAAAGGAGCAGAGAAATGCACATCCAAACAAACGGAACGCGCATCCATGTGGCGCAACAAGGCAGTGGCGAGCTGGCGCTGGTGTTGCTGCACTACTACGGCGGTTCGTCGCGGACCTGGGATGCAGTGGCCGGCAAACTGGCGCAGCGCTACCGCATCATCGCCACCGACCATCGCGGCTGGGGCCAGTCCGATGCGCCAGCCGAGGGCTACGGGATTGCCGATCTTGCCGCTGATGCCGAGGGTGTCATCGCGGCGCTGGGGCTGCAGCGCTACGTCCTGGTCGGACACTCCATGGGTGGCAAGGTCGCGCAGCTGATGGCCTCGCGGCGACCACACGGGCTGCAAGGGCTGATCCTGATCGCGCCCTCGCCGCCGTCGCCCATGCTGCTTTCCGAAGATCAGCGCGCGATGCTCGCAGGCGCCTATCAATCCAGAGAATCGGTCGAATTCGTCCTCGACCATGTGCTCACGGCCAGCCCCCTGAGCGACGCACCGCGCGAGCAGGTCATCGAGGACAGCCTGCGGGCTGCACCACAGGCCAAGCGCGCCTGGCCCAATGTGGCGATGGCCGAAGACATCACGACCGCCGTGGCCACCATCAATGTCCCTACGCTGGTCATCGCGGGCGAGCACGATCAGGTCGACCGGGTCACGACATTGCAGGCGGAGCTGCTGCCGCGTCTGCCCCACGCCCGACTGCACATCCTGCCTGGCGTGGGCCACCTGTCTTTGCTGGAGGATCCGGAGGCGGTCGCGCAACAGATCGAGGGGTTCATCGGCACACTGGCCGACTGAAAAAACGGCGCTCCCATCCGGGGAGGCCTAGACCATTGGGCCATCGCACCAAAATGCAGCTCGCCTCCTCGGCCCATCCTCGAAATGCACGAAGTTCGTGCGCAGCATTCACTAACAAGATCATGATGCACCATAAAAGTCTTTTAAAATCAACGGCCTGAGAATTTCTCACCAAAATGGAACGGAAATTGCTTTGGTCCTGGCTTTCAAGCATTTTCTCGCACACTTTTTGGGAGATTTTCTGGTGGACGATCACAAAAACGGCGCAGACGCCCTCTTCATCCTGCTGGGGGCGATCATGATTCTGGCGATGCACGCCGGCTTTGCCTTCCTTGAGCTGGGGACGGTACGCAAGAAGAACCAAGTCAATGCTCTGGTGAAGATCCTGGCGGACTTTGCGGTCTCGACCATCGTCTACTTCTTCATCGGCTACTACGTGGCCTATGGCGTGAGCTTCTTTGCGGGAGCCGAGACGCTGGCCCAGCGCAGTGGTTTCGAGCTGGTGAAGTTCTTTTTCCTGCTGACCTTTGCGGCGGCCATTCCGGCCATCATCTCGGGCGGCATTGCCGAGCGTTCCAAGTTCAATCCGCAGCTGGTGGCCACGGCCGTGCTGGTGGGTGTGGTCTATCCCTTCTTCGAGGGCATTGCCTGGAACCAGCACCTGGGTGTGCAAGCCTGGCTGGCGGCGACCTTCGGAGCGCAGTTCCATGACTTCGCCGGTTCCATCGTGGTCCACGCCGTAGGCGGCTGGATCGCCCTGCCTGCGGTGCTGCTGCTGGGTGCGCGGCGTGGCCGTTACAGCAAGGAAGGTGCGGTGGCGGCGCATCCCCCCTCCAACATACCCTTCCTGGCCCTGGGTGCATGGATCCTGACGGTGGGCTGGTTCGGCTTCAACGTGATGAGCGCGCAGACGCTGGACAAGATGAATGGCCTGGTCGCGATGAATTCGCTCATGGCCATGGCCGGGGGTACGCTGGTGGCCCTGATGATGGGTCGCAACGATCCCGGTTTTGCCTACAACGGTCCGCTGGCCGGACTGGTAGCGGTATGCGCTGGCTCGGACCTGATGCACCCGCTGGGCGCGCTGGTCACGGGTGGCATTGCAGGCGCGATTTTCGTATGGATGTTCACCCGCACGCAGAACAAGTGGAAGATCGACGATGTACTGGGCGTATGGCCGCTGCACGGGCTGTGCGGTCTGTGGGGCGGACTCGCAGCCGGCATCTTCGGCTTGCAGGCCCTGGGCGGAAGGGGCGGTGTGTCGTTCATGTCGCAGCTCATCGGCAGCCTTATGGGCATTGCCATTGCGGCGGCAGGAGGCTGGATCGTCTATGGCTTGCTGAAGAAAATGGTGGGGATTCGTCTTGATCCGGAACAGGAATTTGAAGGCGCGGATCTGGCCATTCACAAGATTTCTTCGACCGCGGAGAGGGAGACCAGCTGGTAAGTCCGGTGAGGCAATGCAGATGAAGTCCGTTGATTGCGGCAAACGCTGACGGACTTCGAGCCCGCAGGACAGTCTGATTCATGCGCCCGGACAGGTCCGCGGCGCATTCTCTTGGCTCGCCATATCAATCCGTCAGGGACCTGCCTTTTGACGCAGGGCTTCGCGCACCGCGAGACCGGCATCCCGGATCAGCTTGACCAACTGCTCGTGGCTGGGGGGTACTGCTGACAGTCGATGATCGTCGGTGCTTCACCGCTGTTGCAGATCGTGGTCACGACGAATGCCCACGTCGACGTTCAGAGCGTGGGCAAGATAATCAAGCCCCCAGCTCCCGGCGCACAATCTCCGCCCCCGCGCACAAGGCATCGAGCTTGCCGGCCGCTACCTCCCTGGGCAGCGGCGCCATCCCGCAATTGGTACAGGGATAGAGCTTGTCCGCCGCCACGAACTGCAATGCCTGGCGCAGGGTGGCCGCGACTTCCTCAGGCGTTTCGATGGTGTGATTGGCCACATCGATGGCTCCCACCATCACCTTCTTGCCGGCAATGAGTCCGATCAGATCCATGGGAACGCGCGCGTTGTGGCATTCCAGGGAGACGATGCCGATGCCCGATGCCTGCAATTTGGGGAAGGTCTCCTCATACTGTCGCCACTGCGAACCCAGTGTCTTCTTCCAGTCCGTGTTGGCCTTGATGCCGTAGCCATAGCAGATGTGCACGGCGGTCTCGCACTTGAGCCCCTCAATGGCCCGCTCCAGCGTGGCCACGCCCCAGTCGTTGACCTCATCGAAGAAGACATTGAAGGCCGGTTCATCGAACTGGATGATGTCCACCCCTGCCGCCTCCAATTCGCGCGCTTCCTGGTTGAGGATCGTGGCGAATTCCCAGGCCAGCTTCTCGCGACTCTTGTAGTGGCTGTCGTAGAGAGTATCAATCATGGTCATCGGTCCGGGCAGGGCCCACTTGATCGGCTGCCGGGTCTGGCTGCGCAGGAAGCGCGCATCGTCGACGAACACCGGCTTCTGGCGCGAGACCGCACCGACCACCGTCGGCACGCTGGCATCGTAGCGATTGCGGATGCGCACCGTCTCGCGCCTGGCAAAATCCACCCCGTCAAGATGCTCGATGAAGGTGGTCACGAAATGCTGACGCGTCTGCTCGCCATCACTGACGATATCGATGCCCGCCCGTCGCTGTTGCTGCAACGACAGGCGCAACGCATCGCGCTTGGCTTCCAGCAGTTCATCCCCCTGCAGCTTCCAGGGGGACCAGAGAGTCTCGGGCTCGGCCAGCCAGACGGGCTTGGGCAGGCTGCCGGCGGTGGAGGTGGGCAATAGTTTTTTCACGATGGAGAACCTTGTGGGTGGAGAGATCAATGGGTGCAAGCAGACGACCACTGTTCGAGCACGCTGCGATACGGCTTGATGAAGTGCTCCTCGGCAAAGCGTCCCTGCTGGAGCGCCAGACGACTGCGCTCCTCGCGGTCATAGACGATGCGCGTGAGGGAATAGTCCTCATGCTGCAGACTGGGGCGATAGGTCTTTCCGGCGGCGGAATTGGCGTTGTAGATTTCCGGGCGATAGATCTTCTGGAAGGTCTCCATCGTGCTGATGGTGCCGATCAGCTCCAGATTCGAGTAGTCGCGCAGGAGGTCGCCGCTGAAGTAGAAGGCCAGCGGAGCGGCACTGTCGGGCGGCATGAAGTAGCGGACCTTCAGGCCCATCTTGGCGAAGTAAGCATCGGTCAGTGAGCTTTCGTTCTGGAGATACTCCACGCCCAGTACCGGATGCACATTTTCGGTACGGTGATAGGTCTTGCTGCTGGCCACGCTCAGGCAGATCACGGGCGGCTTGCTGAAGTGCGCCCGGTAGGCCTCCGATTGGACGAATTGTTTGAACAGCCTGCCATGCAGTTCGCCGAAATTCTCCGGCACGCTGAAGCTTGGCTGCTGCTTCGTGTGCTCCAGCAAGACGACGCTGAAATCGTAGTCGCGCACGTAAGAAGAAAAATTGTTGCCAACGATCCCTTCGATGCGTTCACCGGTCCGGTGATCGAGGATGTTGGTCTTGAGCACCTCGATCAATGGCAGTGCCTGGCCGGTATCCTGTCCTGCCAGGCCCATTTCCACCGAGATGATCTCCAATGCCACGGCATAACGGTCGGCCTTGGGATTATCCCAGTGGGCCAGTGCATTGAAACGGTTGTTGATCATGCGGAAGGTGTTGCGCAGGTTCTCCTGACGCTGCGCGCCCCTGGCCAGGTTGGCGAAGTTGGTGGTGATGCGCGTGTTGTCGGCGGGATGATAATCCTCGTCGAAACAAATGCTCTTGATGGCAAATGCGAAGTCCTTGCTCATGATGTTTCTGCGCCCCTGTGCTGAAGTCGTGTCTGCCGACAGCGCGGCGGACTCGATGCGGTCAATGTACCGGGCGAATTCTATGCTGCCCAATCCATGAATAAAAATGATTTGATCTCATTTACCAATGAAATTTGCTCATACATTTCCATTCCCGGCCCGGGGCGCGGGCGAAAAAAAGCCCCGCTCCTCGCGGAGCAGGGCAAACGCCTTCTCGGGGGGATGAGAAGGCGGGACAGCGTTCCGGCGCGGAGGATGCGCCGGAGCAGTTGCGTTCTATTGCACGTGAGCCGGGGGCAGCTTGCCGAAAAAGTCGGCCATGTTGCCCTCGGTCCAATCCTTCACCAATTCGCCATCGCACCAGACGCGATAGGCATACAGCCGATGTTCGTCAGGCCCGCCCGAGGCGCGGCTTTCAATCAGATAGGTGGTACCCCCGATTCGGATTTTCATCTCATGAGAAATCGAGGAGGACTGCTCTTGCACCCCCATGGCTTCTCCCGTTTTTTCCACAGCGTTGCCCTCTCTTCCCCACTCCAACCAGCCTGCCGGCCTCCAAGGCTTGACGCAGGTCAGCTTCCGGACAAAACGCGGGCGCTTGTCCGACATCTTTTCGCAATGCGCACTACAATGCCCGCTTGGCAAGGACATCCCTGCAAGATAGCGCACACCCACGAATTCCCGCAGAGCGAGAATCCGGTAATGACAAGGAATACGTAAGCTCCCCTGACTACAGTATGAAGCTTTGTTTATTTCATATTTTGCCCACAGCATATGCTCCGGAAAGTGAAAGATATTAAAGAATCTACGATTCGTTGCATTTCTGCCATGCGAAAAAATATTAAATATGTGAAATATACAAATTCACTCACCGCACAGCTATACTTTTACAAGGATCAATCAAATGGGTCGTGCAGTACCATCTGATGACAACGAGATGCCCCCCGGGGACCCGGCGATGACTTCGCGAGAAGCTGCCCGACTGCTGGGGGTATCGATCACGACCGCCCAGATGTGGATGGAGAGCGGCATGCTGGCCTCCTGGAAAACGCCGGGCGGCCATCGGCGCACCCGGCTGAGCTCGGTCATGACCTTGCTTGGCCATCGTGAAGTGAAACAACCCGAGCCCACTGCCGGTCACGCTGGGCCACAGATCGAGGTTCCTTATCCGGTCAGCCCGAACGAGCCAGAACGTGCGCGCTTTGTTGAACAGACAATGGAAGACACACATTCCGAGGCCCGCTTTCATCGCCTGACATGGCTCGCCAGCGAACTGCTGGACGTGCCCATTGCCCTGGTCACTTTCCTGACCTCGGAGCTGCAGATCTTCCGTGCGGCACATGGCCTGAACATCAGCTCCACGCCGCGCTCGTGGGCCTTCTGCAATTACGCCGTGATGCAGGAGGAAATCTTCACCGTCTCCGATGCCACCAAGGATCCCCGCTTCGTCAATAACCCGATGGTCACGGGCGTACCCTTCATCCGCTTCTATGCCGGCATCCGCCTGATGTACCAGGACCGTGCCTTTGGCTCGCTGTGCGTGATCGACACCGAACCGCGCATCTTGCGCGCCCACGAACGACAGGCGCTGGAAGAACTCGCAGCCCTGGCGACCGACATCCTGTCGCTGCAACTGCTGGAATCGAAACGCCAGTGACTTCTCCACCCTGAGCAGCGTGCAGGCGCTTACGCGCAAGCTCAAGAAGCAGTCGCTGCTCATCGCACCATCCCCAGCCACTCCTCCAGTTCCTCTGCCGGCATCGGTCGCGCAATCGCATAACCCTGGGCGAAGTCACAGCCCAGGTGATGCAGGATTCTGGCGGTTTGCTCGCTCTCCACACCTTCGGCCACGACGCTGAACCCCAGCTGATGGGCCAGATGGATGATGGAAGGCACGATCACCTGATCGGCCTCGTTTTCGACCAGTCTGCTGATGAAGGAACGATCGATCTTCATGATGTCAGCCGGAATGCTCTTCAGGTAGGACAGATTGCTGAAGCCGCTGCCGAAGTCATCGATGGCCACCTTCACGCCCAGCTCGCGGATGGCCTGCACGCGCTGGCGCACCACTGCAGGGTTGCTGGCCATGGCGCTTTCGGTGAATTCGATTTCAATCAGACCCGGCGGGACCGCATGCTGCTTCAGCTGGGCGGCCAGCAGGCGCAGGATGTCGTCGGACTCGAAATCGCGCGCCGAGGTATTGATGGCAATGGGCACCCGATGGCCGCGCGCATGCCATGCGGCCGCCTGCGCCACCGCATGGCGCACGACCCAGGCCGTGATCTGGCGAATTTGCGCCGTCTTCTCGGCCAGCGCGATGAAGATCGCGGGCGAGATGTTGCCCAGGACAGGGTGATGCCAGCGGATCAGTGCTTCCACCCCCACGCAACTGCTGTCGCGCAAGCGCACCTTGGGCTGGTAATGCAGGCTCAGTTCATCGGAAGAGTTGAAGGCCATCGGCAGCGCCGACAGCAACCAGAACGCATTGCGCTGGTTTTCCGCATGTACCGATTCGAACTGACGCGGACAGATGCCCTCCTCGCGACCCACGTCGATGACGGTCAGCAGCGAGCGTACGACGTCGCTGCCGGCAATGTCATCTACCGCCGGCAGTACGCCGATGGCGATGTCGAGCTGATGCGGAATGCCGTGGATTTCCAGCGCCTGGACGAACTGTTGACGCACGTTGGCGATGTGCTCCTGTCGCTGCGCGGCAGTTCCTTCGTGGAGGAAGACGAAGGTGGTCGTGGTCACACGATAGACCGGCTGGTAGTCCAGCGCTTCGCACAAGGCACGACTGACCTGCACGAGGAAGGACTCGGCATAATCCCAGCCGAGTGCCTTGACCATGTCGAACAGATATTCACGTGAACAGATGTCCACGCCCAGCGCTGCGCACGGCAAGCCGGCATCGCCCTTTACATGCGCCCGTGCGCGCAGCACTTCCATGAGCCGGGCGCGATTGGGCAAACCCGTCACATGGTCGGTATAGCCCCGGTTGCGCAGCTGTTCGAGCCGCTCCATGACCATGCAGGCCAGTTGCTCCAGCCTGGCCATCTCGGCCGGCCCGAAGTGCTCGCGGGGACGCGGATCGATCAGACAGAGCGTACCCAGCGCATGACCTTGCGACGATCTCAGCAGCGCGCCTGCGTAGAAGCGGATGCGCGGTGCAGCAGTCACCAGCGGGTTGTTGCGAAAGCGCCCATCCTGATGCGTATCGAGCACCACCAGGCTGCCGCGCGCCAGAATGGCATGGGCGCAGAAGGACATCGAGCGCGGAGTCTCCTGCGCCGACAGACCGGCACGGGACTTGAACCACTGCCTGTCCTCGTCCACCAGCGAGATCAGGGCGATCTCCACGCCAAAGAGCGTGCGCGCCAGTTCGGTGATCTGGTCACAGGACTTGTCGGGCAGCGTATCGAGTACGCAATATCCCTGCAACGCCGCCAAGCGTGCATCTTCATCGTCCGGCAAGGCGGCCGGGGCTGCACAGTAGGCGTGGCCGGTATTTTCAAGAAGCACGAATCAACCCGCCACGTGCGCCGTACGCCCGCTCGGCGCCAGCTTGAAGGTGGAAACCAGGCGCGCCAGGGCACCGGCCTGCGAGGTCAGCGCCTCTGCTGCCGCAGCGGCCTGTTCCACCAGTGCCGAATTCTGCTGGGTCGCTTCATCCATGTGACCGATGGCATCGTTGACCTGCTCGATACCCTCGCTCTGTTCGCGGCTGGACAGACTGATCTCGGCGATCACCTCAGTCACCTTGCGCACGCTGGCGACGATCTCTTCCATGGTCCGGCCGGCATCCTTGACCTGGTCGCTGCCACTATCGACCTTGGCCACCGAGGCGCCGATCAGTTCCTTGATTTCCTTGGCCGCCGAGGCGCTGCGCTGGGCCAGGGTACGCACCTCCGAGGCCACCACCGCAAAGCCGCGTCCGCCCTCGCCCGCCCGAGCCGCCTCGACGGCGGCATTGAGCGCCAGGATGTTGGTCTGGAAAGCGATGCCATCAATCACGCTGATGATATCCACGATCTTGACCGAGGATTGATGGATGTCTTCCATCGTCGCCACGACATTGCCCATCATGTCGCCACCCCTGACCGCGATATCCGAGGCCGAGGCCGCCAGTTCATTGGCCTGTACCGCGTTGGCCGCACTCTGTCGCACGGCCGAGGTGATCTGCTCCATGGCACTGGCGGTTTCCTCCAGCGAGCTGGCCTGACGTTCCGTGCGGCCGGAGAGGTCCGTGTTGCCCGAGGCGATTTCAGTGGCCGCACGTTCGATCGCATCGGTTCCCTGACGTACCTGGCCGACGATGGCAGCCAGGCTGTCGCGCATCATGCCCAGCGCATGCAGCAGGCTGCTCCGGTCGTTGGTTCGGGTGACGACCTCCACGGCCAGGTCGCCATGCGCAATGCGCTGCGCGATGGCCATCGCATAGGCCGGTTCACCGCCGAGCTGACGCAACAGTCCGCGCGTAATGGTGAGGGCCACCCCCACCGCAATCAGGATCGCCACCGCCGCCAGCATGGCGATGAAACGCAGAGCGTCGGTCGCCGAGCGCTCGACCTGCGCGCCTGCTGCCGTACTTTGTGCATCGATCTGCTCGATGAGCAGGTTGATGTCGCCCACGATCTTGCGCCGCAAGGGACTGCAATCATTGACAAGGAAATCGCGATACGCCTCCATCGCCCCGCTCTCGCGATATTGACGCGGACGCTTGAGTTCATCAGCCATCTGCAGCAAGCCGGTGCGCACGATGGCGAACTGCGGGATGCCGGCCAGGCGCGGTTCCAGCTTCTGCAACAGCTTGAGATAGAGCGCCTTCTTCTGGTCGAGGATCTTCAGTTCGGATTGCGCATCGGCGTCGCTCAGGAAGACGTACGCATTGCGTGCGGCCAGACCGGTCTGATCCAGCGCTTCGCGCGCCTCGTAGAGCGGTTTCAGGCTTTCGTTCTGTTCTTCGTTGGCACGCGTGATCGAGGCGCGCAAGGCATTGATCCCCACCATGGCCACCCCGACCAGTACGAGCATCATCACCAGCAGACTGGCGAACCCCAAGCTCAGCTTCACGCCGATCTTCATGTTTGACAAAGCCTTCATTCACTTTCCCGGATCACGTTTGCGATAAAAATATGAAAAATATGCAAATAATCACGAAACATCGCGATGTTTTATTCGCATATTTCATAATTTTTGCAGTATTTACTCACACAAAGGTCTTACCAGCAAATGAAACTTGCGGACGTGTCTCGTTTCCATCACGTTATGACATGCTGATGACGCCAATGCGAGTAGTTGGCAGATCGCTGGCGCTCGGCCAAGTGATCGCTTACATGGGGAGAAGAATGTCAGCGCGTCACGTAGTGAGCACCACCTTGCGACAATTCTCGCGCTTCTCGTTGAAGATCCGATAGCCTTCGGCCGCTTGGTCCAGGGGCAGGCGATGCGTGATGATGGCTTCCGGGCGCAGCCAGCCATCCTCGATACTGGTCAGCAGCTCCGGCATGTAATGCTGCACATGGGTCTGGCCTGTCTTGATGGTCAGCCCCTTCTCGAAGATGTCGCCGAACAGGAAGCCGTGGATGAACACGGCATACACGCCCGGCACACTCACCGTCCCGCCGCGCCGCGAACATCAGCGTGTCTCGCCTGGCCCTGTGGGCGGCGACTGTCGGAGGCGTCAGCGCCGCTTGATGAGCGTGCGCGCAATCGACTGCCAGCAGGCTGGCCGCGACCGCCGCTCGCGTCATACTGTCAGTGTTGGCCACCTGCATGCGCGGCACTGGCCGACATACACGCCATGGCGGCAGCATTAGCATCCGATATGGACGGCGCCACGGCCGTGTGTTGCCGCAGCCCGCTCATTTCACGCTCATTTCATTGACCACGATCAGGAGAACACCATGACCGACGCACTGAACCGACATACTCACCCCGCCGACACCTCCGGCCCGCAAGACCTCCAGACGAAAGGCAACCAGCGCAATGGCACCAGCGAGCGTGACATGTTGGCCCATGGCCGGCAATACGCACCCGGCGACAGCGACAAGCCGGCCTCACGCAACAAGCCGGAAGGCGACAATTATTCCGAGCAGGACATGCGCGAGAACAGCCCGCAGCTATGACACGCAAGCCCGCTTGCAGCCAGGGGCGCAAGTATAGATCGCCCTGGCCGGCCCACCGGGCCGCCAGGACCAACGGTAGCGATCATTGTTCACGATCGAATTCGGCCAACACCATCTCCACCTGCAGGCACTGCAGTTTCAACTCCTTGATGGCCCGACGGTAACGACGCAAGTCGCGCCGCTCGGGCAGTCCTTCACCGCCCTTGCTCACCCGCACCGCGTCATGCACGATCCCCTGCAGGATCGCGGCCGCCTGTTCATGCGAGGCCTTGAGCCGGTTCACTCCCTCGATCAGCGCTTGTTTCTTCTTCATTGTCATGTCCCGGTGATGCCTGTCTCGCCGGCTGCCCGTCAGAGTGGCGGCCAAGCGCGGCAATGCGCATGCGTAGTGTTGAACAAGCCATGGAGTACTTTGCCTGCTGCAGGTTCCTCGCGTCCGCGATCCTCTGCCATCACGCTCATGATGGAGCGACAGCGCGCCAGATGAATCGATGCACCTTCATCGACAGACTCTTCTTCAGGGACGCTGGCATGACTGACAGCAGGCACCGCCCCCTTGAAGAGAAAGACGCTGATGGTCGCCACCGTGCGGTCTGTCTAAGATGAGGACTCGTAGGGAAGATAAAGCCCTGCGGAATTTTTCCACCCCTCATGAACCAAGGAGATACATCATGGCAAACCAGAACCAAGGCTCGACCAGCAACCGCGGCTTCGCTTCGATGGATGAAAACAAGCAGCGCGAGATCGCCAGCCAGGGCGGCAAGGCCGCTCACGAGAAGGGTACTGCGCACGAGTTCAGCTCCGACGAAGCGCGTGAAGCCGGCCGCAAGGGCGGTCAGAACAGCCACAACGGCGGCAACCAGAGCAACAGCCGTTAACCGGTAGTGCAACGCTGAAGTCAGAGGGCCCTGCGGGGCCCTTTTTTGTTGCCCTGTGCTCCCTCGGCTACATCAACGTGAGCAGTTCAGGATGAGCCTGGATCGATCGCGGAGCTCGTCATTGACGGCCCGTCACCTTCCCTGGCTCGCTTTCCTCGTCTATTTCACGGTGATGTTGATGCCGTGCGCCATCATGTGCCCGTAAGAGCGGTGCTCGCCATCGGCAAACTGCGCCGTGAGCTTGTATTTTCCGGGGGGCAGCGAGAGCATGGTTTCGGTCTGGCCATTGTCCAGGTGGATGTGCGTATCGTCGTGCGGTATGACATCTCCCTTGCCCACGGCACCGTGATTGATGAGCACATGATGATGCCCGGTACCCTCGACCAGCTTGCCAGCCGGGCGGGTGGTCATGGAATGCGCAGCCAGGCGCACACGGAAGGGACTGGTTACGGTCTGCCCGGACTTGGGCTCGAGAATGCTCAGGGTAGGCTCATCGGCCTGGGCCGGTACAGCGTGCATGACCAGCATCAGCAAGCTGCCGGAGGCGGCGGCTTGCAGGGTGCGTCGGAAAATTTGCTTGAACATGGAGGTCTCCTTTAGAGATGAAAAAGTTGCGTGTCGCAACGGCAGAGACGCGACCTTGCCCGCATGCGCTCAGATCGACAGCGCACTGCGTCCCTGCTGTGGCAAGCGGGCATGCAGCCGGGCCAGCAGACTGCGCAACTGCATCCGGTAATCGAGCACCACACTGCGCTCGCAATACGGGCTCCAGGCCGGATCGAGGGCAAGGTCATCGGGATCGTTCGCACTGGTGGAAGCCTGCGCGCGTCGTGCCGTCGGCTCGCCCGGCGGCTGCAACCGCACTTGGGTAGCTCGCCCCAGGCTGCAACGCAGTTCCAGCAGCGTAAGGGCCACGGTACGGTACTTGTGAGGCACATCGGGTTCCACGCCGCAGGCGGCACACACCAGCCGCAGCTTGGCCCTGGCATCCTGTGCGCCATGCGCCTGGCTCCCCTCGTTCCAGTTGGCGCCGAACAGCAGCGGGCCGGCGTAGTTGAGATAGGCCTCCAGACAGAACGACAGCATCATCAGTACCGACAGGTAGACCCAGCGTGAACCGGACTGCTCCTCCCCTGCTTTCCTGATGAGCAGATCAGCACCACGCCATAATTCGACATAGGTCAGCGTTGACGGTGAGAAGGTCGAATCGTCGGCAAAGACGGGCCGTTTCATGCTCTGCTCCTCATGAAAGGGCCGTATCCATCACCATCATCAGCACAAAGCCGATGATGAGACAGCAACTCGCCGCCAGCGCGTCGCAGCGGCGATGCGGATCCGGAATCACTTCATGGGCCAGCACGAACAGCATGGCGCCGGCCGCGCCGCCCAGCGCCCATGGCAGCATCGTCGCCGACAGCGATACCAGCGTTGCACCCGCCACTGCCGCCAGCGGTTCCACCAGCCCCGAGAGAATGCCGCAGCCGATCGCATCGGCGCGCGAATAGCCGATGCCCCGCAAGGCGGTGGCCACGATCATCCCTTCGGGAATGTCCTGCAAGGCGATACCCAAGGTCAGCACGGTGGCCTGCTCCGGCGCGATACCCCCGTACGCTACGCCCACCGCCAGCCCTTCCGGCAGGTTGTGCAGCCCGACGGTGAGCACGAACAGCCACACGCGGCGCAACGCTGCCTGGCGCGCAAGATCGTCATGCCCTCGTCCCGCGCGCTGCAGGGCCAGCACCAGCAACGCACCGGATAGCACGCTGGCACCGGCGATGAGGCTGGCCATCTGCTTGCCGGCCCCGGCCTGCTCCAGACTGTGCAGGGCGGGCAAGATGAGCGAGAACACCGAGGCCGCCAGCATCACGCCCGCGCCGAAACCGGTGCAGCAATCCGCCATGCGCGGCGAGAAGCGGCGCGAAAAGAACAGCGGCAAGGTGCCCACCGCCGTTGCCGCCGCAGCAGCCATGCCGCCGCAATAGGCGCGCCAGATACGCTCATCCTGGGCGCTCCACCAGCCGATCAGCACGGCCAGCAGCATCACGCCACCGGCAACCATCGGCCAGCTCAGCCGAATCGCAGCGGGCACGTCGGCGGGGGACTGCCCGGGTCTGGCAGGAGAGTTCGATGCGGTATTCAATGCGGGCTCGACTTTCTTGAGCATGGTGTCCTTGCCTGAAGGGGAGGATCAGCATAGGCCAGCGACGGACGCCGACAAACAGCAGGGCGATGCAAGTCGACAAGTCTAGCGACGCGCCTGCCGGTGCTGCATCGGACTAACACTGAATCTCGAACCCGTGGTCGTCCGACGCCGGCCTGCTGCCGCGCTAAGGATCTCCGACACGTTTCGTCGTCACCGATCACCGCATGTCTTCCGCACATGCCGATGGTATGGCTGAGCACCGGCCGCCTAGGATGAAGTTTCTGTTGTACGTGTCCGCTCTTTGCCAGGCGGTGAAGGCGATTACGTTCGGCAGCCCTGCCCATCAATTCCCCGACCTCGACAAGGAGACCGACATGTTCGCTCACAACAAGCGCCTGCAATACACGGTACGCGTCGCCGGCCCCAATCCCGGGCTGGCCAACCTGATGCTGGAACAATTCGGCGGCCCGCAAGGCGAACTGGCCGCTGCCTGCCGCTACTTCACCCAGGCCATTGCCGAGGATGATCCCGGCCGCAAGGACATGCTCTTCGATATCGCCACCGAAGAACTAAGCCATCTCGAAGTGATCGGCCACATCGTGGTCATGCTCAACAAGGGCGCCAAGGGAAAGCTGGCCGAAGGCGTGGAAGAAGAAGGGATGCTCTACAAGGAGATCACCGGCGCCGGCAACGACAGCCACATCACGCAAGTGCTCTATGGGGCCGGCGCGCCACTGGTCAATTCGGCGGGGGTCCCATGGAGCGCCGCCTACATCGATACCATCGGCGAACCGACCGCCGACCTGCGCTCCAACATCGCCGCAGAAGCACGCGCCAAGATCGTCTATGAGCGGCTCATCAATCTGACCGATGATCCGGGCGTGAAAGAAGCGCTGGGCTTCCTGATGACGCGCGAGATCGCACACCAGAAATCGTTCGAAAAAGCGCTCTATGCCATCCATCCCAACTTCCCCCCGGGAAAGCTGCCTGGCGATCCGCGCCTCTCCAAGGTCTACGTCAATCTCTCGCAGGGCGTCGGCGAACAGAGCGGCCCGTGGAATGACGGCAAGCAGTGGGAGCGTCTGGATGGCGCCGATGCCCTGACACCGGTCGACGGGGGCGACGGTCAGGCAAGCGTCGAGCTGAGCGCGGAGGAACAGGCCATGCTGGACCAGATGGCCGCGCGTACCGCTTCGGCCCAGGATGGCGAACCGTTGACGGGGGCGGAAATCGGCTCGGCCGATCCGGAGATGAACCGCAAGGCCAAACAGCCCTGATCCTCAGACGCCTTGTCGGCACCCTGCCGACGCCATGATGGCGGGCGAATCCGGCACGGACCATCATGCCGTGATCGCCCCAACGCAGCGCGTCAGCCGCGCTGAGGTGTGGTAGCCGACCGGTTCTCGATCCAGGGCTGGACCTGGCCGGCCGCCAGCGGTACCGAGAACAGGTAGCCCTGGCCATAGAGCGCTCCGAGCTCGCGCAGGCTCTGCAGATGCGCGGATGTTTCCACGCCCTCCACCACGCAGGTCAGCTGCATGTCATGCGTGAGCGCCAGCAATGACTTCACGATCTTGTGGCTGACCTCGTTGTGTTCGATGTCGGCGACGAAACTCTTGTCGATCTTGATGCGCGTCAGCGGCAAGGCATGCAGGTGGCTCAGGCTGGCATAACCGGTTCCGAAGTCATCGAGCGTGATACCGCAGCCGAGCTTGCGCACGGCACTGAGCAGCTGGCGTGATTTCTCCAGATCCTGCAACACGGCCGTCTCGGTGATTTCCAGATCCAGCCGCGCAGGACAAAACCCCGAGCTGGCGATCACCTGCACGATCTGTTCCATGCCTTCGCTGGTGTTGATGTCGTTGGCCGAGAGATTGAACGACAGGCGGATCGCGGACGGCCAGGTGACTGCGGCCTGCAGGGCTTTCTTCAGCAGGATCACGCTCAACGGGTTGATGATGCCCATGCGCTCGGCAGCGGGAATGAATTCGACCGGCGCCACCACGCCCTTGACCGCGCTGTGCCAGCGCGCCAGGGCTTCGAAGGCGATCGGTCGGCCATCCTCCAGACTTACGATGGGCTGGAAGAATACCGACAGTTCGCGATCAAAGTCGGCCAGCCGCAAGGCCTGCTCGATGTTGGCGTTGCGCTGGATCTGCGCCTTGTCCTGCTCCGAAAAGAGCGTGACGGTACCGCGCCGTTCGCGCTTGCCCTGATACAGCGCATAGTCGGCATGTTCATAAAGCGAACTCGCATCAACCGCCATGTCGGGGAAGGTGGCCACGCCCACCGAGGCAGCGATTTGCACCGTCGCCTTGTAGAGCACGAAGGGGCGGCGCAGCGCAGCGCAGATGCGATCCCCGAAACCGGTCAGGGCCTCATCGCTGAGGCCGGCATCGATGATGATGGCAAACTCGTCGCCACCCAGGCGCGCCAGATGGAAGCGCTCGTCCAGGCACACTGCTGTCAGACGCTGGCCCACTTCCACCAGCAGCTGGTCACCGTGGGTATGACCATACAGATCATTGACGGCCTTGAAACCATCGAGGTCAAGAATGGCGACGGCAAAGCGCTGCCCGTTGGCGGTGGCACGTGTACATATCTCGTTGAGCTGGGCGAAGAACTTGCGGCGATTGGGAATCTGCGTGAGCGAATCGAGGTTGGCCAGACGCAGGTTCTCATTGCCCAGGAGCGCCGTCCTGACCTGCGCATCAATGAGCCGGGTGAAATCGTTGTAATGGCTGTTGACGATGGCCAGCATGCCGATGGTCACCAGTACCACGTTCATGGCAGCGGCCACGAAGGTCGGAATATGCGTGCCGAGGAAGAAGACCGTGAAGATGCCATTGACGATCAACGCAACCGACAGTGCCGCCGAGCGCAGGTACATCAGGCAGAAGATGCAGCAGATGACGGTGATGCCCATGTAGAACGCCACATGGGCCTGGGCATAACTGTCGCCATAAGGAAACATCAGCACCGACCACAGCGAGAAACTGAGCGCAATGGGTGCTGCCAGGAAATTGGTACGCTTGAGCGCCCTGGCGGCCATGCCGGGGGTCGGGTCCACGTGGCGCCCGCGCCACCAGAAACTCAAGCGCGTCACGCACAGGACCGTCAGCGCGGCCGGGAAATACAGCGTCAGCCAGTGCGGGGCCAGCGGGTAGTAGGTATGCGCCAGTGCCCAGCTGTTGATCAGCAGGATCAGATACATCATCGGCATCTTGCCGGAGAACGCGCGGTACTGCGCAATCAGCAGCTCGGGCTGATCGTAATGGACACGCCAGTAGGCGCGCACCATGTTCATCAATGAGGAAGCAGACATCCTTTGCTCTATGCCTTTTCAACTTGTACGCCGCGACCAGGGCGTCATGAGGGCTGGGCATCAGCCAAGCAACCATTTGTCATCCGGGCATTGATTATAGGGGCGCCGGGGCTGCTGCAAAGTCAGGAAAAGCCCGATGTAAACCCGCTTTCCGGGTAATGGCGCGACGCCAGGGAGACAGCCGGAACGCATCGTTCAGCCGGCCCTGGCGAGCAATTGCCGGGGAGGAACTTGCGCAGGTCTTTTTCCGTTGGCTGCCGCAAAACGGGCGCTTGTCCTACAGCATCCTCACAGACGCTCATCTACAATCGGGCGTAACCAGAAATCAAGGTACGCCATGTCCGAGCTTTTCCCTCGTGCCGATCCCTTGTGGCCTGCCGCCGGATCCGCCGTTGCCATCGTCCCTGCCGTCCTCCCCGCCGCCTACTTTGCGGTGGATGCACAGTGGCGCCTGGTTTATATCGATGATGCAGCGCGCACGCTGCTGGAGGCATCACCACCCCCGACGGACTCCTCGCGCGGCGCTGCCGGGCTACTCGGTGCCATCCTCTGGCAAGCCTGGCCGACGCTGACGGGCGGTGATCTTGAAACCTGCCTGCGTGCCACGCTCGAAGATGGCCACAGCCGCCACTGCTTACATACGCCGGCCGGACAGGCGCGACCCTATGAGGTCATCTGCTGTCGGCAGGCGCACGGCCTTGCGGTCAGCCTGCGGGCCGACCTGCACCCACCCTTGCCAGAGCGGCAGCAGCGGATCGACCACATGTTGCACGAAAGCCAGACGCGCTTTCGCCTGATGACCAGCGCCATTGCCCAGATCGTCTGGATAGCCGATGCCGACGGCAGCCTCGAATTCATCAATGACCAATGGCGCCAACATACCGGCGAGATCACTCCCGAAGGGCTAGGCAACCTGGAGGCCATGATCGCGCGCCACATCCACCCCGAGGACCAGTCGCACACCCTGCAGGCCTGGCAGGAAGCACGTAGCGCCTGCCAGGAGTTGGCCATTGAGCACCGCATCGGCGATGCTCACGGGCAATACCGCTGGTTCCTCACACGCGCCAAACCGCAACTGGATGCAGGGGGGCGACAAGTCCTGCACTGGTATGGCACCTCCACCGACATCCATGTACAGAAGCAAGCCATCGCCGAACTGGCGCGCCTGACACGCGAATCCGAACAACGTCGGCGCTTCTACGAAACATTCCTTTCCACGACTCCCGACCTGGCCTACGCCTGGGATCTCCATCACCGGTTCACCTACGCCAACCGCGTCTTGCTGCAGATGTGGGGCAAGACCTGGGATGAGGCCATCGGCAAGAACTGCCTGGAACTTGGCTACGAGCCCTGGCACGCCGAGATGCACAGCCGCGAGATCGAACAGGTGCGCGCCACCAAGCGCCCCGTGCGCGGCGATGTACCCTTCAACGGGACCTTCGGTCGGCGCATCTATGACTACATCCTCTTCCCGGTGCTGGGTCCGGATGGCGAAGTCGAGGCGGTGGCCGGGTCTACCCGCGACGTCACCGAGCGCAAGAACAGTGAGGCGCGCCAGCACGCCCTGTTCCGCCTGGCCGAGGCGATCCGCGCAGCCGAATCGCTGGGCGCCATCGCCAGCGCAGCGGCCCACGTCATCGGCGAGGCCCTGACGGCACGCTGGGTCAGCTACAAGTCGCTGGGACCTGCGCAGCAGGTCGACGAGCTGGGCCAGTGGACGTTCCATCCGGAAGACGGCACCGTCGCTGCCCTGGCCCTGCATGATGAACGGCGACTGGCGCAGGCCTGGCGTAGCCGTAGCGTGGTATTGGTCGGCGATGTCGCCAGCGATGCGCGCGCGGCCGCTCTGAAAGAGGAGCACCTGGCCTGCGGCATGGCGTCCTACATGGATGTGCCACTCATTGAAGGGGGCGAACTGGTGGGCATTGTGCACGTGAGCAGCAATGTGCCGCGCACCTGGACCGACAACGAACTGAACCTGGTGCGTGAAGTCAGCCAGCAGACCCGTGCCGCCTTCGAGCGTATCCGCAACCAGCAGGCGCTGGCCGCCAGCGAAGCACGACTACGCGAGATCAATGAATCGCTGGAAGCGGAAGTCAGCGCCCGCACCAGAGAACTGATGGCCACCGAGGAAGCCTTGCGCCATTCACAGAAGATCGAGGCCATCGGCCAGTTGACAGGCGGCCTGGCACATGACTTCAACAACCTGCTGGGAGGCATCACCGGCAGCCTGGACCTGATGCGGGTGCGGCTGGTGCAGGGACGCGGCGACGAGTTGTTCCGCTACATCGACCTGGCCGCGCGCAGCGCGCAACGCGCGGCTTCGCTCACGCAGCGGCTACTGGCCTTTGCGCGACGGCAGACCCTGGCACCGCGCGCCACCAGCGTCAACGCCCTCATTGGCGGCATGGAAGAACTGATCCGCCGCACCATCGGTCCGTCCATCTCGCTGGAAGTGGTCACGGCAGTTGCCCTGTGGCCGACCTTCGTGGACGGACCGCAACTGGAAAGCGCCCTGCTGAACCTGTGCATCAATGCTCGCGATGCCATGCCCGAGGGCGGACGTCTGACCATCGAGACCGCCAACAAGTGGCTCGAGGGTACATGGGCGCAGGAGCGCGACCTGGCACCGGGTCAGTATGTCTGCGTCTCGGTCACCGACAACGGCACGGGCATGCCGCCAGACGTGCTGGCGCGGGCCTTCGATCCCTTCTTCACCACCAAGCCCCTCGGTGAAGGCACCGGCTTGGGCCTGTCCATGGTGTACGGCTTCGCGCGCCAATCAGGCGGGCAGGTGCGGTTGTATTCGGAAGTCGGCCAGGGCAGTACGGTCTCCATCTACCTGCCGCGCCATCAGGATGAGATCCCCACCGAGGAAGCCGAACTCACCGACGCCCCCGCAGCGTCCGGCAGTGGTGAAGTGGTCCTGGTGGTTGACGATGAAGCCCCGATCCGCCTGCTGGCGGCGGAGGTGCTCAACGAGGCCGGCTATACCACCCTGCAGGCCGACGATGGCCCTGCGGCGCTGCGCATCCTGCATTCGGCTGCCCGTATCGACCTGCTCATTACCGATGTAGGACTGCCTGGCGGGCTCAACGGTCGCCAGGTGGCCGATGCAGCCCGGGCGACGCGGCCACAGCTGCAAGTGCTCTTCATTACCGGCTATGCCGAAAACGCCGCCTTCGGCAACGGGCATCTCCCCTGCGGCATGCAGCTGCTGACCAAGCCGTTCAAGATGGACACGCTGGCGCGGCGCGTCCAGGAGATCCTGGATAGCCGCACCATGTCAGAATGAAAAAAAATCAACAATATAAATTATATAAACGATATATACGATCCTAACGCCTATTCGGGCGCCATCGGCGCAGCCTGTTCGAAGGCGCCCAGGCGCCATGACACGGTATGGGCTGCCGCCCGCAGCAGCTGTGCCACCTCACCCTCGATGGCCGTATCAAAGCTGCCGCTGCTGCCCATGACGGCCATCACCAGCGCCAGTTGTCCGGCGTGATTGAATACTGGCGCAGCCAGGGTATGGATCCCCGGCACCGGTCGCCCCAGCGCCTGGTCCATGGCCTGCAGGCGGATCTGGCGCAGCCGTTCGGCGTAGTCGTGGCGCAGGTTGCCATCGGCATGGCAGACGCTGTCGGGATGGGCGCCTTCCATGCGGATCGCATCCATGGCCAGCGCACCGGCCAGCATGTCTGATGGCAGGTGTGCGGCACACACACGTCCAATGGCGGTATGTACCATCGACAGCACCGTACCGATGCGCAGGCTTACGTGCTGCGGTCGCGAAGATTCCTCCAGCCGCACTACCGTCGGGCCCAGCGGCCCGACCACGGCCAGCGCCACCGAAAGGCCCGTGGCCTGGGCCAGCGGAGCCACCTCGGCCTCAGCCTCACGCAGGGGTGAGAGTCGCTGCAGGGCCGCCAGCCCCAGTTCCAGCGAAAGCGTACCGGGGAAGAAACTGCCCTGGGCATCGCGCGCCAGCAAGCCGATCTTCTGCAGACTCACCAGGTGCGGAAAGGCCTTGGCTGCCGGCATCCCGGCCAGTCTGGCCAGGTCGCCCAGCGGGAGCGGCCGTCCGGCTTCCAGCAAGGCATCGAGCAGGGCGCCGGTGCTGTCGAGCGACTGGATACCGCGCTGACTGCGCTCACCTTCCTGATCGCTCTCCACCGTGGTCAAGGCGTGCGGCGTACTCTTCATGGGACAAACTCCCCTTCCTCGTCGGTCTGTTCTGCAGCCGCCAGCGTGGCCGCGATGGCCTCGATGCAGCTGCGCAACTGGCGCGCCACCACGCCGCGCCAGCCGGTATCGATGACACCACTGGGCCCGATCACGGTCACCAGCAGCAGCAACTGCTGCCGTGCATCCAGCAAGGGCATGCACAGACTGCTCACGCCCGGACTGGGCAGGTCGACCGCGCGCTCCATACCGCGCTTGCGGATGGCATCGAGTTCTTGCTGGACATGCTTGAGCCGGCCCTTCGGCTGGGCGGGATGCTGCACCTCCCACAGAGCCTGCCAGTCGGCATGTGGGGTAAAGGCGCAGTAGGTGCGTCCGGTGGCGGTTTCCGAGAGGGCCATGACGGTGCCCACATGCAGGTTCACGTGCAGTGGCTTGCCGGCATGGGCGTAATGCACGATGGTCGGGCCGGCCGGCGTGGGCAGGGTGACCGCCACGCTCAGGCCGGTCTCCTGGCTCAGTTGACGGACCTGCGGCAAGGCCTGGCGATAGGCCGGTTCCCGGGCAAGCCGCGCCATGCCCAAACGCAGGGCCAGCGGGCCGGATTCATAGTAGCCCTCGCCGGGGGTGCGTTTGATCAGGCCCAGCCTGAGCAGACTCACCAGGTAGGTATGGGCTTGCGCCGAGGACAATTCGGCCGCAGCCGCCAGCGCCACCAGCGGCAACGGCTGGCGCGCCTGGGCCAGCGCCTGCAACAGGCGCCCGGCCACTTCCACGCTCTGGATGCCGCGTTGTGTCTTGACGGGGGATGCGCTCATCCGATGATTCCAAGGTTTCTGATGACGGGCAATGGCAGCGACAAGCATTGCTGCGCGTCCGGCTGCCCTGCGATACGAGACCCTGGATTCTAATCCAACTCCCGTCCGGCAAGACATCCTCCACGTCATGGTGCAGAAAACGTCAATTAACTTCTGACAAGCGTATTTGCTATTGACTAATCAAAACGCGCTGACTAAGATGCGATCAACCTGCTTGCCGCAGGCAACAACAACAAGATTTGACCCGCATTGATCCAAGACGGGTTGGACGGAGACTCCCCCGATGGCACACGCCATGTCCAGCCGCGTCCCCACCCAACGAACCAGAACGAGGCAGACATGGCCAAGGCTTTTGCATCCCAGGCGGATCTCGACGCCAAGAAGATCACCTTTGAACGCATCTCGGAAAACGCCTACGCGTACACCGCCGAGGGCGATCCCAACTCCGGCGTCATCATCGGCGACGACAGCGTGATGGTCATCGACACCACCGCCACCCCGGCCATGGCGCAGGACCTGATCGCGCGCATCCGCAGCGTGACCGACCTGCCCATCAAGTACGTGGTGCTGACGCACTACCACGCCGTGCGCGTGCTGGGCGCCTCGGCCTATTTCAAGGAAGGCGGCGAGCAGGTCATCGCCAGTCGCGGCACCTACGAGATGATCGTCGAGCGTGGCGAGGCCGACATGAAGTCCGAGATCGAGCGCTTCCCGCGCCTGTTCGCCGGGGTGGAAACGGTGCCCGGCCTGACCTGGCCGACCATGGTCTTCGAGAAGGAAATGACGATCTTCATGGGTCAGCTGGAAGTGAAGATCGCCCATCTCGGCCCCGGTCACACCAAGGGCGATACGGTGGTGTGGATCCCCGGTCAGAAGGTGCTGTTCTCGGGCGATCTGGTGGAATACGACGCCGCCTGCTACTGCGGCGATGCCCAGCTGGAACCCTGGCCGGCCACGCTCGATGCCCTGGCGGCCCTGCAACCGGAAGCCCTGGTCCCCGGCCGCGGGCCGGCGCTGCAAGGGCGCGAGCAGGTCACGCAGGCCATCGCCTATACCAGGGATTTCGTCTCCACCCTGCTGCGCGCGGGGCGCGAAGCCGTGGCCGGCAAGATGGGGCTCAAGGAGGCCATGGCGCACACCCGCAAGTTGATGGATCCCAGGTTCGGCCAGGTCTTCATCTATGAACACTGCCTGCCCTTCGATGTCACGCGGGCCTATGACGAGGCCTCCGGCATCACCCATCCGCGCATCTGGACGGCAGAACGCGACAAGGAAATGTGGGCCGCACTGCAAGCCTGAGCGCACCGCAAGCGCCCGCAGTCAGAAGAGAAAAGAACAGCGAGGAGACCGGCCATGAACCCCAGCCCAGCCATTGATTATCAGCAGCAACGTTTCAGCTATCAGCCCTGCCCGGAGCAAACCAGACCCGCCGGCGCCGCCGTGCATCCGGTGGTCGTCGTCGGCGCCGGCCCGGTCGGGCTGGTGACCGCCATCGACCTCGCCCGGCAGGGCATTCGCGTCGTGCTGGTCGATGACGACGATACGCTCTCCACCGGCTCGCGGGCGATCTGCTTTGCCAAGCGCACGCTGGACATCTTCGACCGCATCGGTTGCGGCCAGCGCATGATGGACAAGGGCGTGGGCTGGCATCGCGGCAAGGTGTTCCTGCGCGAGGAGGCCATCTACGAATTCGACCTGCAGCCCGAAAGTGGCCACGCGCGGCCGGCCTTCATCAACCTGCAGCAGTACTACGTGGAAGGCTACCTGCTGGAACAGGCGCGCAGCCATGACCTCATCGAGCTGCGCTGGAAGAGCCGGGTCAGCGCCATCGCGCATCACGCCGACCACGAAGTGCTGACGGTAGAAACCCCGGAGGACAGCTACCAGCTCAAGGCGCGCTACGTGGTGGCAGCCGATGGCTCGCGCAGCCCCCTGCGTCGGATGATGGGACTGGAAAGTGTGGGCCACACCTTCCGCGACCGCTTCCTCATCGCCGACGTCAAGATGGAAGCGCCCTTCCCGGCCGAACGCTGGTTCTGGTTCGATCCGCCCTTCCATCCCAACCAGTCGGTGCTGCTGCATCGCCAGCCCGATGATGTCTGGCGCATCGATTTCCAGCTCGGCTGGGACGCCGATCCGGTCCTGGAGAGAACGCCCGAACGCGTGATCCCGCGCGTGCAGGCGCTGCTGGGCAAGCAGGCGCAATTCACCCTGGAATGGGTGAGCGTCTATACCTTTTCCTGTGTGCGCATGGACAGCTTCCGTCATGGCCGCGTCCTGTTCGTGGGCGACGCCGCGCACTGCGTCTCGCCCTTCGGTGCGCGCGGTGCCAACAGCGGCGTGCAGGATGCCGAGAACCTGGCCTGGAAGCTGGCCTTCGTCCTGCAGGGCAAGGCGCCCGAAAGCCTGCTGGACAGCTACGCCAGCGAGCGCCAATACGCCGCTGACGAGAACCTGCTCAACTCCACCCGCTCCACCGACTTCATCACGCCCAAGAGCGCCGTCAGCCGCCGCTTCCGCGATGCCGTGCTGGGGCTGGCGCGTGAGCATGTGTTCGCGCGCAGACTGGTCAACAGTGGCCGCCTGTCACTGCCCGCCACCCTGCACGACTCCCCCTTGAGCACCCGCGACAGTGCCCCTTTCCAGGGGGCCATGCAGGCCGGGGCCCCCTGTACCGATGCCCCTGTCTCGATGGACACCATGCCGGGCTGGCTGCTACCCCATCTGGGCGACCAGTTCGTGGCCATGATCTTCGCCCCGGCTGCCGCCCTGCCCGCCGTCCTGCTGCCGGCACTGGCCCGACTGACCGACAACGGGGTGCCGCTACGCCTGCTGTTTGTCAGCGGCGTCGCGACCACCGCCGCCGACCGTGCCGTGCTGGCAACCCTGGGCCCCGACGCCGTCCAGGTGGAGGACATCGAGGGCCTGGTGGCACAACGCTATGACGGCCAGCCGCACACCTGCTATCTGATCCGTCCGGACCAGCACGTCTGCGCCCGCTGGCGCGGGATAGACGCGTCGGCGCTGGAACACGCCCTGCAGCGCGCCACCGGCCACAGCCACGACACCCTGTCCACGGCCGAACTGGATGCCGCCTGAACCCATCGCAAAACCACCCGCCCCTTCAACAAGGAGACACCATGAGCCTCAACACCGCGCCCAATCTGACGCACCCCGATGACTTCTACGAAGCCCTCATCGAAATCCATCGCGGCCTGGACGATGCCGCCAGCCAGGACCTCAATGCCCGCCTGATCCTGCTGCTGGCCAACCACATCGGCGGCCACGACGTGCTGATCGAGGCCATGCAGCGCGCCCGCGCCGGCCTGGCCCCGGCAGCCTCGGCGACGCTGGCCGAAGCGGCCTGAGCCATATCCATCCTTCCTCGACATCCACAAGAGCGCCGCCACAGGCGCCTATCCAACGGAGACATTCATGATGACCCCATCCCAGGGCGCCGGCACGCTGGCCGCCCCTTCCGCGCTCGATCTGGGCGTGGCGGCCGAAGACGCGATTTATCGCAAGGTCTGGCTGCGCATCATTCCCTTTCTCTTCATCTGTTACGTAGTGTCCTTCCTGGACCGTATCAACATCGGCTTCGCCCAGTTGCAGATGAAGCAGGATCTCGGCTTCAGCGACGCCATGTATGGTCTGGGCGCGGCCGTGTTCTATGTCGGCTACGTCCTGTGCGAAGTGCCCAGCAACATGCTGCTGGCACGTTTTGGCGCACGCCGCACCTTTTCCCGCATCATGGTGCTGTGGGGGCTGGCATCGGTGGGCATGATGGCAGTCAACGATGCCACGCACTTCTACATCCTGCGCTTCCTGCTGGGCGTATTCGAAGCCGGTTTCTTCCCCGGCATCGTGCTCTATCTCAGCTACTGGTTTCCGGCGCAGCGCCGCGCGGCGGTGATGGCGATCTTCTTTGCCGGGGTGGCGGTGGCGGGGGTATTGGGCGGACTGGTCTCGGGCTGGATCATGCGTGACATGGCTGGCGTGATGGGTCTGTATGGCTGGCAGTGGATGTTTGCCATCGAAGGTGCACCAGCGGTGGTGCTGGGCCTGCTGGTGATTTTCCTGCTGCCCGACGGACCGGCACAGGCCAGGTGGCTGACCCCGCAAGAAGCCGGTTTTCTGCAGACCCGCCAAAACCAGGAAGCGCTGCGTACCCATCATGTGAGACCGCATTCGCTGATGGCGCTCAGGCAGGCGCTGTCGCATCCTCAGACCTACCTGTTCGCCTTCATCTACTTTGCGCTGACCTGCGGCTCACTCACGCTGAACTTCTGGATGCCACTGATGATTCGCGACTTCGGCATCAAGGATGTGGTCGAGGTCTCGCTCTATACGGTCATCCCCAACGCCATCGGCGCCATCGGCCTGATCCTGATCGCGCGCCGCTCGGACCGCCGCAACGAGCGTCACGGCCACTTCCTGGTGTGCACCACCGGCGGTGCGCTGGCGCTGGCCGCGCTGACCCTGCATCCTTCCAGCTTTGCGGTCTCGCTGGGACTGCTGTCGATGGCGGCGGTGCTGATCTTTGCGGCCCTGCCGATCTTCTGGTCGCTGCCGCCCGGACTGCTCCCGAGCCAGACCATCGCACCGGGCATCGCCTTCATCTCCAGCGTGGGCATCACCAGCGGCATCGTCAGCCCCTGGCTGATCGGTCTGGTCAAGACGCGCACCGGCAATATCGATATCGCGCTGTATATCCTGGCGGGATTGCTGTTGCTCAGTGGCTTGACGATGTGGACGATGATTCCACGCAGAGCGACGCAGGAAGGGCCGCAGCATCGCGCCTGAAACGATCCGGCGGTCCGGGGAGAAAAGCCGTCCTGCGAGAGCAGGGCGGCTTTTTTTACTATCGACATGCGAGACGCATCGGATCGCGTACGGTTCGCGTCAGCCGGGATGACAGTCCGTGCGTTAAGCGTCCACCCGGTCGCGTCAGGCAGTCAAGCAAATGTCGGCATCCGGGAAGGTGGTCAAGAAACTGTCAGAATTCCTTGCTACAGTGGCGCCGCCGGTCCCGGGGGGCGACTGATCCATCAGGCAGGGATCGCGCACGACCGGATTGAAGCCGTTGACCACGTCTTGCCCAGCCACGAACGCTACCACCGCGACCAACACCAACACCGCCATCCAGCCTCGCCGCCATGACAATGAAGACCACCTCGCCGCAACTGACGGCCTATGAAGAAGTCAAGCCTGGCTTCGGCTGGATCGATGCGCTGGTGCTGGCGGTGCTGTTCGGCCTGCTGTGGAGCGCGCTGCACTTCGGCCGTGGCATGCTGGTGCACTTCGACCCGTCCGACCAGCTGGAGGTCGACAGCTCGCCCGCCATGATCCCCTATTACGCCGGCCGCACCCTGCTGCGCATGTGGATCGCCTTTGCTTTCTCGCTCTTCTTCGCCATCGGCACCGGCTACCTGGCCGCCAAGAGCCGCCGTGCGCGCGCCCTCATCCTGCCTGCGCTGGACATCCTGCAATCGGTGCCGGTGCTGGGTTTCCTCTCGGCCACCGTGGCCGGTTTCATGGCGCTGTTCCCGGGTAGCCTGATGGGCGTGGAATGCGCGGCCATCTTCGCCATCTTCACCGGCCAGGTGTGGAACATGGCCTTCGGCTTCTATCACTCCATGGTCACCATCCCGACCGACATGCAGGAAGCCGCTACCACCTATCGCCTGACCGCCTGGCAGCGCTTTCGCACCGTGGAGCTGCCGGCATCGGCACACAGCCTGATCTGGAACTCGATGATGTCCTTCGGCGGCGGCTGGTTCTTCGTGGCGCAGAGCGAAGCCATCAGCGTCATGAACAAGGACCTGAAGCTGCCCGGCCTGGGTTCCTACATGGCGCAGTCCATCGCCCAGGGCGACCATACGGCAGCCCTGTGGGCGGTCATCGCCATGCTGGCGCTGATCCTGGTGAGCGACCAGCTGGTGTGGCGGCCACTGCTGGCCTGGGCCGACAAGTTCAAGATCGAACTGACCGAATCGAGCTCGCCGCCGACCTCTTGGGTGTATGACCTGCTGCGCGGTTCCTACGTCTTTACCTGGCTCGATGAGAAATGCTGGCAGCCGCTGGGTGACTGGCTGGCGCGTCATCGTCCCGCCACCTCGGCAGCGCTCACGCCGGCGCGCATCACCCGCCAACGCTGGACCAAACGCGTGTTGACCGGCGCGATCTGCGGCCTGCTGATCTTCGAAGCCCTGCGCGGACTGGTCGCGGCCATCGATGCGCTGCACGGCGCGATGAGCTGGAGCCTGTTCGGTCACATCGTCTGGCTGGGCTTCCTGACCATGCTGCGGGTGCTGGCCATGACCGTCATCGCCACCCTGATCTGGACCCCGGTGGGAGTATGGATAGGCTCCAAGCCGCACATCGCCCGCTTCGCGCAACCGCTGGCGCAGATCGGCGCATCCTTCCCCGTCAACATGACCTTCCCGCTGGTGGTGGGCTGGTTCGTCGCGGCCAACGTCAGCATGAACTGGGGCAGCATCCTGTTGATCGCCATGGGCACGCAGTGGTACATCCTCTTCAACGTGATCGCAGGCGCCATGGCCATTCCCAATGACTTGAAGGAAGCCGCACGCATGTACGGACTGTCACGCTGGAACCTGTGGAAGACGCTGATCCTGCCGGCCATCTTCCCGTTCTGGGTGACCGGTGCATGTACCGCCGCCGGGGGGGCCTGGAACGCCTCCATCGTGGCCGAGCTGGCCAGTTGGGGGGATGTCTCGCTCAAGGCCGATGGCCTGGGCGCCTATATTTCGGCAGTCACCAAGTCCGGTGACACGCCTCTCATCATCGCCAGCATCGGCGTGATGTCGATGTTCGTCGTGCTGATGAACAAGTTTGTCTGGCGTCGCCTGTATGCCTTCGCCGAACGCCGTTTCCGCCTCGATTGATCGTGAGCCAACCCATGACACCCTCGCAACAACGCCCTGCCGTCGCCGAACTGTGCGCGGTCAGCAAATCCTACAATACCGCCGGCGGCCACGAGCTCAAGGTGCTCGACAACATCGACCTGGCCGTCCACGAAGGCGAACTGCTGGCGCTGCTGGGCCAGTCCGGCTCGGGCAAGTCGACCATCCTGCGCTGCCTGACCGGCCTGGTGGAACCCAGCTCGGGCCACACCATGGCCGCCGGCAAACAGCTCAATGGTGTCAATCGTGATGCGTCGGTGGTGTTCCAGACCTTCGCCCTCTATCCCTGGCTGACCGTGGAACAGAACGTGGCCGTAGGCCTGATGTCGCACAATCCGACCCGCGAGGAACGCGACGCGGCGGTCGACCGCGCCATCGAACTGATCGGCCTGGGCAACTACCATAGCGCCTATCCGCGCGAACTCTCGGGCGGCATGCGCCAGCGCGTGGGCATTGCACGGGCGCTGGTCTCCAAGCCCAAGCTCTTGTGCCTGGACGAAGCCTTCAGCGCCCTGGACGTGCTGACCGCCGAAAACCTGCGCCAGGAACTCATCAGCCTGTGGCGCGCACCGGACAGCGGCCTGACCTCCATCTTCATGGTTACCCACAACATCGAGGAAGCGGTGGAAATGGCCACCCGCATCGTCGTGGTGTTCCCGCGTCCGGGTCGCCTGGGTCTGGTGCTGGAGAACCCGCTACCCTATCCGCGCGACTCCAAGAGCCCGGAATTCCAACGTCTGGTCAACATCATCCACGAAGCCATCACCACCCTGACGCTGCCCGACCTGCCGCCGGAAGTGCACGTGCCGGGTGAGCCGATCTCGCGCGGACGCAAGCGCATGGAATCCATCCCGCTGATCCCGGTGGGGCAGATCCTGGGCCTGATGAGCCTGTTGAACGACGAACCGGAGTTGAACAACATCTACGACATCTCCGACGAGATCGGCAAGGAATTCGGCGAGACCATCGCGACCGTGAAGGCCGCAGAGATCCTGGAACTGGTGGACACCCCCAAGCAGGAGGTCTACCTGACCGATCTCGGCCGCCGCTTCGTGGCGGCCGACCGCCAGGGACAGCGCGCCATCTTTGCCGAGCAGGTCTACAAGCTGCGCATCTTCCACATCATCCTGGCGGTGCTGGGCGAGGCCGAGGAGATCGAGGCCGAGCGCGTATTGAAGGACATCGGCAGCGCCCTGCCCTATGACAATCCTGAAAAGACCTTCGAGACCATGATCGCCTGGGGCCGCTATGCCGGTCTCATGGATTACAACGCCAAGAGCGGCATGGTGTTCGTGCCCAAGGACGAGGACGAGGACGACGGCCCCCAAGGCTGAGTGCCGCCCCCCTGCCGCTTCGCTCTCTCGGTATCGGTCTCAGTGCAGGGCCGCCAGCGGCGCGCTCTGCAAGGCCGGTGCCGTCGGGCTTGCGGGTGCGTTGTCGGTCATGGTCGAGGCATCCTGGCGAATCTTGAAGACCGACACCACCTTCAGCAAACCCGAGGCCTGCTGCGACAGCGACTGCGCCGCCGCACTGGCCTGTTCCACCAGCGCTGCATTCTGCTGGGTCACCTGATCCATCTGCACGATGGCGGTATTGATCTGCTCGATACCGCTGCCCTGCTCCTGGGTGGCAGTGGAAATCTCGTTCATGATCTCGCCGAAGCGCTGCACCGAAGCCACGATGCCGCTCATCTGCTGACCGGCGCTGGCCACCAGTTGCGAGCCCGCCCCCACGTGTGCCATCGATTCACCGATCAGATCCTTGATCTCCTTGGACGCCACGGCGCTGCGTTGTGCCAGCGAGCGCACCTCCGAGGCCACCACCGCAAAGCCGCGCCCCTGCTCGCCGGCGCGGGCCGCTTCCACAGCCGCATTCAAGGCGAGGATATTGGTCTGGAAGGCGATGCCTTCGATCACGCCGATGATGTCGGCCATCTTGCCGGAACTGGCCGAAATCTTGTCCATGGTCGAGACCACGCGATCAAAGGCTTCGCTGCCGCTGGCGGCCGTCTGCGCCGCACCGCCCGAGAGGCGCAAGGCTTCGCTGGCATGGCTGGTGTTCTGGCGCACGGTGGTGGTCAGCTCTTCCATGCTGGCGGCGGTTTCCTCCAGCGAGGCCGCTTGTTCTTCCGTACGTTGCGAGAGGTCGAAATTGCCCTGGGCAATCTGGCCACTGGCCACCGAAATCGTCTCGGCCGCCGACTTGATGCCGTGTGCAATTACGTTCAACTGATAACGCATCTGCTCGATCGACGCCATGAGGCTGGCGCCGTCGCCCTCGCGCAGACGCACCGTGGCCGTGAGATCGCCCGAGGCAATCTCGCGCGCGACGGCCTGCGCTTCCGATGGTTCGGCCCCGAGCTGGCGCAGGATGCTGCGCGCGATCATCGCCGAGGCGACCACGCCCGCGAGCAAGGCCAGCGCCACCGCGCTGAGCATGATGGAACGAAGCCAGGCATAGGTGCTGCGGGCACTGGCGGCAGCGTCGTCGTTGAGCTGGTCTTCGAATTCGGCCAGTTCGGTCAGCGACTTGATCCAGGCCTGCTGCTTGGGCCGCACTTCGGTGATGAGCACCTTGACGGCATCGGCCGGCTGGTTGTCCAGCCCCAATTGCAGCGCCTTGGCCATCAACGGCACGGCGGCCGCCTCGTCGGACCTGATCTGGGCCAGCAACTGTTTCTCGCGCTCGCTGGTGGCCGCTTCGGTGTTGAACATCTTGTCCAGCGCGAGCAAGGCATCGCCATAGATCTTTTCCTGGCGCGCCAGCGTCTGCGCTTCTACGCGCATGCCTTCCTGGTCATCGAGCAGGGCAATGTTGCGAATGGCGATGGCGCGCTGGCTCAGTGCGTTGCGCATGGTGGCAACCAGCCTGGTTTCGGCATTGTTGACGGAGGTGATGTCGCTGAGGGCATCATTGATGCGCGACATGCCCGCCATGCCCAGCAAGGAAATGCCCAACAGAAACACGAGAATCAGGCCGAAGCCCAATGCCAGCCTGGTCACGACTTTCAACTTGCCCATGGTATTGCCCCCTTTTGTGGTATCCCCCGGCCGATGCAGGATGAGGCCGGAGAGAGTTGGACGGAGCTTGCAAGGGTGGACTGCGAAACCTGAACGCTTGAGTGGGGCGAGGAGGATGAAACGGGACGCTGTTGTGCTTGTAATTCGCCCTGGGTGGCAGTCGGCACGCCGGCAAGCAAAAGCAGTCTATGCTCCCGCCTGCCGGGACAAAGCGAGAATCAGCGAGGATTTAAGGGCTCACTAAAAAGTTACCAATTTGGGTACATTTCAGTCAAGGATGAGTTCCAGGGAGCTTGACGTTTTCTGCACCATGGCTCGCAAATGCAGATCAGGCGGGCGATTGCGCCTTGCGACGCAGGCGGCTGGCGCTCACTGCCGTAGCCAGCGCGGTGGCCAGGACCGCGACCCACAGGGCAAGACGGATCGCCTCGCCATCCTGCGTCGCACTCATCTTGAGCTCACCTTGGGCCACCGCACCGGCGGTGTAGATCGCCAGGATCGTGCCCAGCATGGCCGCGCCCAGGCACTGGCCGAAGGTACGCATGATGGCCAGCACGCCCGAGGCATTGCCACTGCGCTCGCGGGTGACATTGGAGAGCATCTCGCGATTGTTGGGGCTCTGGAAGAAACCGAAGCCCATGCCGCACACCAGTGCACGCCAGCCGATGTCCCAGGCCTGGGCGTGATCGGGCAGCAAGGCCAGCAAGCCCAGCCCGACCGTAAAGAGCGCCAGGCCCAGGCTCGACAGCAACGCCGGAGAATGACGGTCGGCCAGCTTGCCTGCATGCGGCGCCACCAGCACGATACCCAGCGGCCACGGGGTGAACAGTGCTGCCGATTCAAAGGCGGTGTATCCATAGCCGTTCTGGAACAGGAAGGGCAAGGCCACGAAAGCGATGCCCTGCCCCACGAAGGACGCCAGCGAGGTCAGTGCGGCCAGCGAGAAACGTGCATTGGCAAAGATGTCCAGCGGCAACAGCGGTTCCGGTACACGGCGCTGGCCGCGCACGAAGGCGGTACCGGCCAGCAGCGCCACCAGGGCGTAGGCTGCCGCCTCCAGCATGGCGTGGGTACCCTGGCCCGGTTCGGCAAAGCGCGCACAGGTATCGGCCGCCATGATGATGGCGCCCATGGCCAGCGCCGACCACAGCGCACCGGCCACGTCGAAGGGCGCCTGCGCCGGCTTGCGTGTTTCCGGAATGGCGCTCCACGACAGCAGCACGGCGAGGATGCCCAGCGGCACGTTGATGAGGAAGATCCATTCCCAGCCCAGCGCAGCCAGCAAGGTGCCGCCCAGTACCGGACCGATGGCGGTACTGGCCGCCACCAGCACGGCATTGAGGCCGAGGATGCGCCCCAGCAGGCGGTTGGGAAAGACGGTGCGATGAATGGCCGGCGCAATGCTCAGCATGGCTGCACCGCCCAGGCCCTGCAACACGCGCATGGCAATGAGCAGGTCCACCGAGTGCGACAATGCACAGCCCAGCGAGGCCAGCGTGAAGACAGCCAGCCCCGCGGTGAACTGGGAGCGGAAGCCCAGTCGCGACGACAAGGCGGCGAAGGCGGCCAGCGTCATGGCCGTAGCCAGCAGGTAGGCATTGGCGACCCATACCGAGGCGGCGGCCGAGGTCTGCAGGGCCTGGCTGATCTGCGGGAGGGCCACGTTGATGATGGTGCCGTCGAAGACGGCCATGGTGGTGGCCGTCATCACGGCCAGCATGGCGCGGCGGCGCTGTACGCCCGGCAGGCCTTCGTCGCCGGGCAGATCGGAAAAGAGTGACATGGAGATCGCTTGGGAAGATCGAATCAGGTCTTCACTATAGCCAGCCGCGAGACAAGGCGGAAGACGCACGGCCTGCATTGGATCATTGCATGCAACGCCATGTCTCCAATCATGTCTGCCACCGCATGCTAGGATGCCGTCATGCCCGATACCGACCTCAACCTGCTGATCGCCCTCGATGCCCTCATCGCCGAAGCCAGCGTGGCCGGGGCTGCGCGCCGCCTGGGCCTGAGTGCCTCGGCCATGAGCCGCACCCTGACCCGCCTGCGCCAGGCCACCGGCGACCAGTTGCTGGTACGGGCCGGACGACAGATGGTGCTGACTCCCTGCGCAGAAGCCCTGCGCGAACGGGTGCGCAATGTGGTGCACGAAGCCCGATCGGTCTTGCGTCCCTCGGTACCGGAACTGGACCTGGCCCGGCTGGAGCGGGATTTCACCCTGCGCGCCAATGAAGGCTTCATCGAAGCCTGCGGTGCCGCACTCATCAGTGCCGTGGCGGCAGAGGCCCCGCTGGTGCGGCTGCGCTTCGCGCCCAAGGTGGAGCGCAGTCCGCTGCCACTGCGCGAAGGCAGTGCCGACATCGAGATCGGCGTGGCCAGCGAGATGGGACCGGAGGTGCGTCTGCAAACCCTGTTTCGTGATCGCTTCGTGGGTGCGGTACGCATCGGACATCCATTGGCCGCCTTGCGCCGCGTCAGTGCCGAGCGCTATTGCGCCCACGAGCATGTGAGCGCCTCGCCACGAGGCGAGCGCAACGGCCCCATCGATGCCGCGCTGGCCGGGCGCGGCCTGGTGCGCAAGGTGGTGGCAGTCGTGCCCAGCTTTCCGGGCGCGCTGGCGGTGGTGCGTTGCTCCGACCTGGTGACCATGGTGCCCTACTCCTTCCTGACCCAGGCGGGGGCACCGCGCAAGGATGGCAGTGCCTCCGGCATCCATCTGTTCGAACTGCCGGTGGCCACCGACCCCATCATCGTCTCGCTGATGTGGCATCCCCGCGTGGAGCTGGACCCGGCCCATCGCTGGCTGCGCGACAAGGTGCGCGCGGTCTGCGCCGGGCTGGCGCAGCGTGGCCCCAAGGGCCGTCCCGGCTGAACCCTCTTTCTGAAAGCATCCCATGCAGCTGCAAGGCATCCATCATGTGGCCCTCATCTGTTCCGACTATGCGGCCTCCCGCGCGTTCTACGTCGATCTGCTGGGCCTGCGCGTGATTGCCGAACATTACCGCGACGCACGCGACTCGTGGAAACTGGACCTGGGCCTGCCCGACGGTACGCAGATAGAACTGTTCTCCTTCCCCGCCCCACCGTCGCGTCCTTCGCGTCCCGAGGCCTGCGGTCTGCGCCATCTGTCCTTTGCGGTCGCCGACGTCGCCGCCAGCAAGGCCGAATTGGAAGCCCGTGGCGTGGTCGTGGAAGAGATCCGCGTGGATGAATACACGGGCCGGCGCTTCACCTTCTTCGCCGACCCGGATGGCCTGCCGCTGGAATTGTATGAAGTGTCGCGCTGAACCACCCCCTCTGCAAGCCTCGCTGCACCTGATGTTGCGGGGCATGGTGCAGAAAACGTCAAGGCGCGATGCGCGCACTGCAAGGGCAAGGGCTATACTCGCGCTGCATCGCTGACCGGCCCGCCTTCCTGCCCTCATCCTCTCCATGCAAAACCTCAAGACTTCCGCCTTCTCGCGCCTGAATTCCACCACCCTCCTGGGGGCGGCCGTGGTACTGGGCATGCTCTACTTCGGCCGCGACATCCTGGCCCCGCTGGCAGTGGCCGGCATTGCCAGCCTGATCATCCTGCCGCTGGTGAGGAAGCTCGCCGCCCTGGGCCTGAACCGGGCTGCCGCCGCCATGGTATCGGTGCTGCTGGTGGGCGGCTGCCTGGTGGCACTGGCGGTGGTGCTGACCTTCCAGCTGGTGAGCGTAACCAGCGATCTGCCGCAATACCGCGAAGCCATCCAGGACAAGGTAGAAAGCGTGCGTGCCATGACCGAGCGTCCCTTCGCCCGGCTGGAGGCCGAACTGAGCGCGGTGATCCCGCAGCCGCTGCCGGAGAGCGCGCGCAGCGGCAAGAAGAACAGTCGTGCCGCCGCTGCAGCAGCAGCCGCCGCCGCGCCCGAAACCGATACCCGCATGTCGGTGCGCGGGGCCTTGCGGCGCCTCTTTGCGCTGGCCTGGGGACCGATCGGCCAGGCCGGCATCGTGCTGGTCTTGCTGGTGTTCATCCTGCTGGAACAGGAATCCCTGCGCGAACGCCTGATCCGCCTGGCCGGGCTGACCGAGATGAGCCGCACCATGCAGGCACTGGGCGATGCGGCAGAGGGCGTATCGCGTTTCTTCTTTTCACAGTTCCTGGTCAACCTGGTGTTCGGCCTCATCATGGGTGCGGTGCTGGCCGCCGGGGGCGTACCGCATGCGGTGCTCTGGGGCGCGCTGGCCGGGGTGCTGCGCTTCGTCCCCTACCTGGGTGCACTGGCCTCGGGCCTGATGATCTCGATCTTCATCGCCGCCATCGATCCGGGCTGGTGGCTGGCGCTGTCTTTCCTGGCGTTCTATGTGGGGCTGGAAGTGATCGTGGCCAATTTCATCGAACCGCGCGTGTATGGTCACAGCTCGGGCCTCTCGCCGCTGGCGGTGATCGTCTCGGCGCTGTTCTGGGGCACGCTGTGGGGGCCCATCGGCCTGCTGCTCTCCACTCCGCTGACGCTGTGCCTGGTGGTGGCCGGGCGCCATGTGTCGGCCCTGGAACCGATCACCATCCTGCTGGGCGAGGCGCCCGACATGACACACGCCGAGCGTTTCTACCAGCGTGCCCTGGCCGGTGAATCGGACGCCATCATCCGCGATGCCCGCACGCATCTGCAGAAGCAGAGCTTTGCCAAGTACTGCGACCAGATCCTGCTGCCCGGCCTGGCCCTGGCGGCGCTGGATTTGCGCCATGGTCGCATCGAAGGAGCGCAGCAGGAGCGTCTGCTGCATGCGGTCTCGCAGTTGACCGAAGTGCTCACGCAAAGTCCCGGCGCGCCGCGCAGCCTGCGTCGGCGCCGCGAGGTACCTCTGCTCAACAGCAGCGTCGGTGCGCATCTGCGTGAACTGCGCCAGGCGCGGCTGGGACGCTGGCAGGGTTCGCTGGATGTGCCGCAAGGGTCGGTGGTGCTGTGCGGTGGCTTGCGCCATGAGCGCGATGACCTGCTCTCCGAACTGCTGGTGCATGCGTTGCGCGTGACCGGCATTGATGCCCGCAGCATCACGCTGGACCAGCCCGAGGAAGGACCGCCCGATACCAGCAAGGCCGAACTGGTGTCCATCGTGTTCCTTGTCTATCCGGTGCGAGAGAAACTGGACGCCTGGATGGGGGTAGTACGCGACCTGCGCGAGAACCTGCCGCATGCGCTGCTGGTAACGATTCGTCCGTCCTTCTTCAACGAGGAAGTCGAGGCCGCGACCGTGAAGGAACAGGTGGACATGGTGCTGTCGTCCTTCGAGGAAGGGCTGGCATTTGCGTCTACGCACATGCGGCCGGCAATCAAGGTCTGAGCCTGGCCAGACGCAGCAAAAAAAAATCGCCCGGCTTGCACCGGGCGATTTTTTTGGCAGCGGTGACCGGCGACGGCCACGTACGATCAGCGCTTCAACTGCGACAGATCACGCACGGCACCACGATCGGCCGAGGTGGTCAGCGCGGCATAAGCCTGCAGTGCCTGCGAAACCACGCGCTGGCGGTTGCCCGGCTGCCACGCGGCATCGCCACGGGCTTCCATGTCGGCGCGACGCTTGGCCAGTTCTTCACCGGAAATACGCAGGTTGATGCTGCGGTTGGGGATGTCGATGTCGATCATGTCGCCCTCTTCCACCAGACCGATGGCGCCGCCTTCAGCCGCTTCCGGCGAAGCATGGCCAATCACCAGGCCGGAGGAACCACCGGAGAAACGACCATCGGTGAACAGCGCGCAAGCCTTGCCGAGACCCTTGGACTTGATGTACGAAGTCGGGTACAGCATTTCCTGCATGCCGGGGCCGCCCTTGGGACCTTCGTAGCGCACGATGACCACGTCGCCGGCCTTGACCTTGTCGCCCAGGATGCCTTCGACGGCGGCGTCCTGGCTCTCGAAGACACGTGCGGTGCCGGAGAACTTCAGGATGCTTTCATCCACGCCTGCGGTCTTGACGATGCAGCCCTTCTCGGCGATGTTGCCGTACAGGACCGCCAGGCCGCCATCTTGAGAATAGGCGTGTTCGCGATCACGGATGCAGCCGTTGGCACGATCCAGGTCGCTGTCTTCAAAACGCTCTTCCTGCGAGAAGGCCACTTGCGTCGGCACACCACCGGGGGCGGCGCGGAACAGCTTGTGCACGGCCGGATCGCTGGTGACGCGGATGTCGAATTTCTCGATGGCTTCACCCAGGGTCTTGCTGTGCACGGTCGGACGCGAAGTGTCCAGCAGGCCGGCACGGGCCAACTCACCGAGGATGGAGATGATGCCACCGGCGCGGTGCACGTCTTCGATGTGGTACTTGTTGGTCATCGGCGCGACCTTGCACAGGCAGGGAACACGGCGCGAAATGCGGTCGATGTCGGCCATGGTGAATTCCACCTTGGCTTCGTGGGCTGCGGCCAGGAGGTGCAGCACGGTGTTGGTGGAGCCGCCCATGGAGACGTCCAGGGTCATGGCGTTTTCCCAGGTTTCCTTGGTGCAGATGTTGCGCGGAAGGATGCTGTAGTCATCCTGTTCATAGTGGCGCTTGGCCAGTTCGACGATCAGGCGGCCGGCGCGCAGGAACAGTTCCTTGCGGTCGGCGTGGGTGGCGACGATGGTGCCATTGCCCGGCAGCGACAGGCCCAGCACTTCGGTCAGGCAGTTCATCGAGTTGGCGGTGAACATGCCCGAGCAGGAACCGCAGGTCGGACAGGCCGAGCGCTCCACTTCGGCCACGTCGGCATCCGAGATGTTCTTGTCGCCGGCCTGGATCATGGCGTCGACCAGGTCCAGCTTGATGACCTTCTTGTCGGTGTTGACGGTCTTGATGACCTTGCCGGCCTCCATCGGACCACCGGAGACGAAGACCACGGGGATGTTCAGGCGCATGGCGGCCATGAGCATGCCCGGGGTGATCTTGTCGCAATTGGAGATGCAGACCATGGCGTCGGCGCAGTGGGCGTTGACCATGTATTCGACCGAATCGGCAATCAGGTCGCGCGAGGGCAGCGAGTACAGCATGCCGTCGTGGCCCATGGCGATGCCGTCATCCACGGCGATGGTGTTGAATTCCTTGGCCACGCCGCCAGCCGCCTCGATCTCGCGCGCCACCAGCTGGCCCAGGTCCTTCAGGTGCACGTGACCCGGCACGAACTGGGTGAAGGAGTTCACGACCGCGATGATGGGCTTGGTGAAATCGCCATCCTTCATGCCGGTGGCACGCCACAGCGCACGCGCGCCGGCCATGTTGCGGCCTTGGGTAGTGGTATAGGAACGATAGGTCGGCATGATGGGTGTCTCCTCAGGGCTGCTTAGGGAAAAAGGGAGCACAAGAGTGCCTCCGAGGAGAGTGTTTGTCCAATATATAATTCGATGCGTATTAATATCCAACAGATATTAATAGGCATCGGCACAAATATTCCTCGTCAGCAACAGAAAGGCCCGCAACAACGCGGGCCAGTCGCTTTCTCCATGCACTGCGCGCTCAGGCTTCGTCCCCCGCCTTGCGTACCGTGATCGGCTCCACTACGCTCAACAGCAGCACCAGGCACAGCAGCGAAGTGCCGACCATGTAAAGGAAGACACTGCTCCAGTCATAGCGGTCCAGCAGCATTCCCACGGCCAGGGGTGCACAGGCGCCACCGATCTGGCCCAGCGAATTGACGATGCCGAACGCGGTCGGGTAGGTGGACTTGGTGGCCAGGCCCATGGGATAGGCCGAATAACCGGCAAAGCCGATCCCCAGCATCAGGCCCGACAACATCAGCATGGCGCCGAGATAGAGCACGCTGTCGGGCGCATCCACCAGCATGAGCGTCATCACGGCGGTACCCAGCGCGCCCAGCAGCATCATGGGCTTGCGGCGGCCACCCAGCAGGCGGTCCGAGATCACGCCCCCCAGCATGTTGCCCGCGACCGCACCGATGAACGGTGCCGAGGCAAGGAAACCCATCTTCACCGAAGCAAATCCCTTGACCGTGACCAGATAGGTCGGGATCCACGACATGAAGATATTGCTGATGCCGATCATGCAGCCATAGCCGAGAGCCACGCCGATCACGTTCCAGGACGTGAAGACCTGGCGCAAGGTCTCCAGGCGCGGCACACGACGGGTACGGTTGATGCCGTCCAGCCATGGCATCGGTGCCACCTGCGCACCCTGCCCCGCAACAGTGCCGGCGCTGCCCGCACCGGCCGACAGCTCCTGGGTGATGTAACGGCGCTCGGCCTCATTGCAGAAACGGTTTTCGGCGGGCGAATTGGTCACCAGGAAGAACCACAGAATGGCCAGGAAGATGCCCGGCACCGCAAACACGTAAAAGATTTCGCGCCAGCCCCAGAGCTGGATGACGATGATGCACACCGTCGGCACGATCAGCGGACCCAGCTTGGAGGCCGCAATCCACAGTCCGGTGGCGGTCCCCTTTTCCTCCGGCGGGAACCAGCGATTGATGACGTTGGTACAGCCAATGCCCAGTGGCCCTTCCGACAAACCGAGACCGACACGGTAGAGCTGCAACAGCAGCACCGAGGAAGTCGTGCCCATGAGCCCGGTAAACAACGAGGTCAGCAACATGAAGACGGAAAACAGCATGCCGGTGGTCTTGGCACTCAGGCGCTTGTACATCAACCCGACCGGAATCTGCACCAGACCATAGGCAAACGAAAACAGACTCACGATCAGTCCGGCCTCGGTGTTGGAGATGCCGTACTCCTTTTTCATGTACGGCAGGGCGATGCCGAAATTGGCGCGATCGGCGCAGGCAATGGCCCAGATCAGGAAGATCAGGCCCATCACCACCCAACGGTAGCGGGTGGGTTTCTGCTCTGACAAACGGCTGGCCGCAGGGGCAGCAATTGCAGAGGAGGCGGTGGAACTATGGCGGCCGACGGGGTCGGCGGCGTCGACAGGATTCATCGTCGAACTCCCTTGGTGGCGTGTCTCGTGGTTATCGTTATGGTTGGCGGCAACGGCGTGGCGATGCGCCCGTGTCAGGAGGGCAGCGCGCGCTGCCTCCGGTGTGATCCCAGGTTCATGCTTGTCTCCAGTGCAGGTGGCGGGCTTTGTTGTGCGTCCCGCAAAGGGATCTGTTGGCGCCCGACGTTGATGGCGACCTTGCGTGTCTTGCAGGCCGACGCCGGGAATCATGGCCGTGCCCCTGCGTGGCGTCCAATCTTTTCTGGCTATCAGGTGATGTGCAGATTGAATCGATATTGATACCCGATCAGGTGCCATTTCCTGAATCAATTGATAGCCTTTTCGGATTGGACGTGCTGGTGGAATGCCCGCATCATCGCCCCGCATTGCCATCGAACGAGAAGGAGTTCTCCCATGAAACGCCACGTACTGCAGCTCAATCCCATCCTGGTTCCGGCCATCAATGACAAGCTGGAGAATCTCTATCACATGCACCGCCTGTTCGAGCAGGAGGACAAGGAAGCCTACATCGCACGCCACGGGGCCGTCATCGAAGGGGTCATCACCGGCGGCCATACCGGTATCAGCAACGCCCTCATGGATCGCCTGCCGGCCTTGAAGGTCGTGGCCGTCAATGGCGTAGGGACCGATGCAGTGGATCTGAACCATGCGCGCAGCAAGGGCTTGCCGGTCACCGGCACCTTCGGTGCACTGACCGAGGACGTGGCCGATCTGGCGCTGGGCCTGATGCTGGCGGTGAGTCGGCAGATCTGTCCGGGTCACGCCTTCGTGCAGCGCGGTGACTGGGTGCGCCATCCTTCGCCGACGGCGATTCCCCTCTCGCGTCGCCTCAGCGGCAAGCGCGTGGGCATCGTCGGAATGGGCAAGGTCGGCCGTGCCATCGCCCAGCGCGCAGCGGCCTTTGGCTGCCCCATCGCCTACACCGACCTGCGCGCCATGGACGACCTGCCCTACACGTTCCAACCGGCATTGCTGCAGCTGGCGCGCCAGAGCGATGTACTGGTGCTGGCCGCTGCCGCCGACAAGGCGCAGGGCATCATCAACGCCGCCGTCCTGGATGCGCTGGGACGCGAAGGCATTCTCATCAATATCGCGCGCGGCAAGCTGGTGGTGGAAGAGGATCTGGTGGATGCCCTGCAACGTGGCGTCATTGCCGGTGCGGGGCTGGATGTGTTCGTGGACGAACCCAACGTGCCGCCGGCCCTGCTGCAGATGGACCAGGTGGTGTTGCAGGCGCATCGCGCCAGCGCCACCGTGGAATCGCGCACGGCCATGGGCGAGATGGTGCTGGCCAGTCTGGCCCAAGGGCTGGCAGGACAGCGTCCCGAAGGTAGCCTGACCACCTGAATCCGACCACGGCCGCAGCGGGGAGCGGCCATGCCTATAATGCAGGCGCTCCCCTTACCGGCACATCCTCATGCTCGATCTGGCTCAAGTCCGTTGTTTCGTGGTCGCTGCGACCGAACTCAATTTCCGTCGTGCGGCGGCGTTGCTGAACATGACCCAGCCGCCTCTGTCACGCCAGATCCACCTGCTGGAACACCGGCTGGGTGTGCAGTTGTTCGAACGGGTGGGGCGCACGGTGCGGCTCACCACCGAAGGCCGGGTGTTCCTGGCCGACGCGTCGCGCCTGCTGCAATTGTCGGAACAGGCCGAGAGCACGGTACGCCGCGCCAGCCAGGGCAAGACCGGGCGCGTGCGCGTAGGCTTCACGGGCGCGGCCGGCTACGAGCTGATCCCGGAGTTGCTCATGCAGGCGCGCAAGAGCCTGCCCGAGATCGATGTGGTGCTGTTCGAACTGATTTCGGTGGCGCAGCTGGAAGCCTTTAGCGCCAACACCATCGATATCGGCTTCCTGCGCCCGGTATCGTCGCGCCAGCCGCTGGAGTTGCAGCTGGTCGATGAGGAACCGCTGGTGCTGGCCATGCCCCAGGGGCATGCGCTGGCGCTGCATGAACGCATCGCCACCACCCAGCTCGATGGTCAGCCCTTCATCATGCACTCCCCCACGCATGGCAAGTACTTTTACGAACGCATCATGGCCATGCTGGGCGCGGCGGACGTCAAACCGGATTTCACCCAGTACATCGACCAGAGCCATACCATCCTCTCACTGGTACGCGCCGGCCTGGGCGTTGGCATCCTGCCTGCCTCGGCACAGCGTTTCCATTACGATCGGGTGGAGTTCCGGCCACTGGCCGGGGAGGTGCCGCGTGCCGAGATGAGCATGGCGTGGCGCGCGGACCAGGACAATCCGGCGGTGACGGCCTTTCGCCTGATGGCCACCGGATACTGTGCCGAGCGCGCAGCACGACTGCGCCGGGCCTGAACTCAGGCGCCCGCGCGGCTCATGTGCTCGTAGAGAATCGCTGCGCCCACGCCGATGAGAACCACACCCCCGACAATCTCGGCACGCTTGCCGATCAGATGGCCCAGCACGCGGCCGACCATCACGCCGATGGTGACCATGGTGGTGGTGGCCAGGCCGATCAGCAATGAGGCTTCCAGGATGTTGACGTCGATGAAGGCCAGGCCCACGCCCACGGCCATGGCGTCGATGCTGGTCGCCACAGCGGTGAGCGCCAGCATGACCACGGATTGCTTCTGCGGGGTGACATCGGCCTCGTCTTGCTCATCATCCTCGCTCAGACCTTCGCGGATCATGCGCGCGCCCAGCACCAGCAGCAGTACGAAGGCGATCCAGTGGTCCCATTCGGCAACCCACTTGGTGGCCACGGAACCGGCAAACCAGCCGATGAGCGGAGTGATGGCTTCGATCACGCCGAACAGCAGACCGATACGCAGCGCCTGCAGCAAGCGTGGTTTCTGCATGGCGGCACCCTTGCCGATGGCTGCCGCAAAGGCGTCAGTGGACATCGCGAGCGCGAGAAGGACGAGAGCGGGGAAATTCATGAACGGGGTTCCTTGGCCGGGCGAAGTCCATGGACGTGCCTGCGCGCCCAGCCTGGCCGCAGGATACGTCTATGGTCTCGCCTACCTGGATGGCTACCCGCGCCACGGCATCGATGCTGCCGAGAATGTTGACACGGGCTCTTCCGGATGACCCGGAAGCTGGCTACTCCCCAAAGAGAAGCCCGGATTCTAAACGAAGACGGCCGTGCCCGACAAGTCGTCGTGCAGAGTTCGTCACAATGTAGTGCTCCACGCTACACAGTGTATTGCCACGCAGTCATTGTGACGATCAGTGCGCTGCCCCCTGCTCCACCGGATCCACATGCGTCATCACATCCAGCACATGATGCGCCGCCAGCACCCGCCGGCGCGCATCGATGGCAATGGCATGGCCCTCGGTGACGGTGAGGGCGCCATCGATTTCCAGATGCACGTCCACCAGTGTCAGATCACCCATGCGCCGCGTACGCAGATCATGCAGCCCCTGCACGCCGGGCGTGGCGAGGATGGTGGCGCGGATGGCCTCGGCTTCCTCGGCCGAGACGGCACGGTCCATCAGGTCATGCAGCGCGCTCCAGAAAAATCCCCAGCCGGTGCGCACCACCATCAAACCCACGACCGCCGCCGCCACCGGATCAAGCAAGGTGAAACCGGCCAGGCTGCCGACGATGCCCAAGGCCACCACCAGCGACGAGGCCGCATCCGAACGCGCATGCCAGGCATTGGCCACCAGCATGCTCGAACGCACGCGCTCGGCGATGCGCAGCATGTAGCGAAACAGCAGTTCCTTGGCCAGCAAGGCCGCCAGTGCCACCCACAAGGCGGCCACATGTACCGGCGGGGTGTGGCCGTAATGCTGGATCTTCTGCGCCGCCGATACCAGCATGCCCAGACCCACGGCCAGCAGCAGCGCACCGAGTGCCAGCGAGGCCGCCGTTTCGTAACGCTGGTGACCATATTGATGATCGTCGTCGGCCTGCTTGCGGCTGTGGTGCCCGGCCAGCAGCACCACGAAGTCGGAAATAAGATCGGACAGCGAATGGATGCCGTCCGCAATGAGCGCCTGCGAACCGGAAAACACGCCCGCCGTGACCTGCAGCATCACCAGCGCGATGTTGACCACGATGCTCACCAGCGTACTGGCACGCCCGGCACGATAACGTGCCGCACTCAAGGCGTCGTCGCGAGGATCTTCCCCCTTGAAGTCTTCTATTTGGGTACTTAACATAAAACCAACGATAAGAGCCTAATCTAGAGCCAAAATTGGCAAAACTTGTGCTATCGAACAAATTACTGGATCATCTTGCCACATTACAATGTCAACTGTATTGCGTCAGGGGGACTGCCGCCGGCAGGATGCCGACCCGGCACGTATGGATGGCGCCTTGAGGGCGCACGCCTCCATTGCACAAGACGATATCGCGGCCGCCATCACCCGCAGGGGATCCGCAGCAGACCCGGTGCAGCATCACATCGAGGAACAGCATGAACCAAGCAACTCCGCAACCGCTGTCGTTTGCGTTCGACCGGGCCAGCGGCGAACTGAGCGCAACGTGGCAGCCCACGCCGGGCTTCCCGCCGCTCACGCTGGCCTTCCTGAAACAGTCCATGACCGATCATGGTCTGACCAAGCTGTTTTTCCAGGATTCGATCCTCAACGCCTTCGTGCGCAAGGCAGAAGATGCCAAGGAGGCAGTCACGCAGGTCATCGCCGAACGGCGCGATGGCGAGTTCTCGCTGGAGGTGGCCGATGACCTGATGACGGCCTCGCTGACCCTGGTGCCGCCCTATGGTGGCCGCGCCAAGAGCGTGGAAGTGGTCAACGCCATCCGCGCGGCCGGGATCACCTACGGCATCCTGCACGAGCAATTGCGCGGCGCGCTGTCGGCCGGTTTCTGCAACAAGCTGGTAGTGGCCCAGGGTCTCATGCCCACGCCGGCCGAGCCGGCTCGTTTCGAGAGCCTGCTGGAAGAAAAGGAAGAGGAGCTGGCCGACATTGACGAAGATGCCGTGGTCTCCTACGCCGACATGGGCCATATCCTGCTGGTCAAGGTGGGCGATGCGCTGATGCGCCGCATTCCGCCCGTACCGGGCCAGGACGGCATCGACATCCGCGGCGGCAAGGTACCGGCGCGGCCGATTGCCGACGCCCCCTTCTCCAAGGAATGTATCGGTGCCGAGCCCAGCGAGGACGACCCCAATCTGCTGGTGGCCATCGTGCCGGGCCAGCCCACGGTCATCAAGAATGGCGTGAAGGTCAATCCGGTGCTGGATGTGGAAAACGTCGACCTCTCCACCGGCAACCTGAGCTTTGAAGGCACGGTCAAGGTCTCGGGCGACGTGCTCACGGGCATGAAGATGCACGTGGGTGGCGACGTGGTGATCAACGGTACCGTGGAAGCGGCCGAGATCGTGGCCGGCGGCAGCGTCACCGTCAAGGGCGGCGTGATCGGCCACAGCGAAGGCGTGACCGCGCAGGCCGGGACCACCGCCATTGCCTCGCGCATCAGTTCACAAAAATCGGTGCAGGTGATGTTCGCCGAGAGCGCCCACATCGAAGCTGCCGAAGATATTCTGGTGCTGGGCAATGCCCGCCATTGCGAACTGCTGGCCGGCAACGAGATCACGGTGGGCAAGGGCAATCCGCGCACCGGCCACATCATCGGCGGGCGCGTGGAAGCCACCAACCTCATTCGTGCCAACGTGATCGGCGCCTCGACCACCACGCATACGCGCATCCAGGTCGGTCTCGATCCGTATCTGGAAGAGAAGATCGCCATCAAGGAACAGGAATACACGCGCAAGGTGGCCGAGCTGGACCGTACCATCAAGCAACAGAGCTACTACAAGCTCAACCCCGAGAAGGCCACGCCGGAAATCCTCCATGAGACCAGCGACAAGCGCAAGGCGCTGGCCTACGAGGTCAAGGTGCTGCTGGAAGAAGTGAGCCAGATGAAGGAAGGCATGGTGGCCGCGGAAGACGCTCGCATCATCGTGGCCAAGGCAGTCTACGAAGGAACCGAGTTGCGCATCGGACATGAGGTGTGGCCGGTGCAATCCGACCTGGGAGGCGGTACGGCACAGCTGTTTGAAGGCGATATCCGCTACAACCCGAAAAAGTAGGTTTGCCCGGTTTTCTTGTTTTCGCCAGCCTGTGGATAAATCGTTTCTCGCATTGGCACTGCGTTTATCCACAGGACATCAGGCTTTACCACTGATCCATTGCTCCCATGCAAGACCTGCTTCCCCATCCAGACCTGGCGCAATTGCGCGCCCTGGCTACCGAGAGTGCGGCCATCACCACGCCCTGCAATTGCCGCACAGCCGACAGCCGCGGCTGGATCAGCCTGCCGCTGTCCTTGCCGGAAACCCAGCTGGTGGACGTGGCCACGCTCATCACCGACCCCTACGACGAACCGACCTTCACCGAATACCATCCGCACGGCACGCGCTATGCCTCGCCTGAGGCGCCCATCGCACCGGCCTGGTATCCCTGCAACCGCTGCAACGTCGCCCGCTGCACGCAATGCGGGCGCCATTATCTGCGCTACGTGGAAGCCGGTGGCTACTTCGTGGACCGGCGCATCCGTTCACTGGCGGACCCCGCCCTGATTGTCGAGACGACCTGAAACCCGCCCCGGACAAGCTGTTCAGCCACGACTCAGGCGGCTGGCCATGAGGATCTGGTAGAGCGTATCGGCCGGGCGCGACAGGCGCCGCGCGGTCAGGGCCACATATTCCACATCCGGCAGGCGCGGCAGGGCCGCGTGATTCAAGGGTTCCACCAGGTCGCGTGAGCCCAGGTGCTGCGGCAGGGCTGCCAGACCCAGCCCGCCGCGCGCAGCCGCCATGCAGCCGGCATGACTGCCACTGGTGCAGACAATGCGCCAGTGATGACCCGACTTGCCCAGCGCCTGCAAGGTGGCCGCGCGGGTGATGCTGGGCTCGGGCAGCAGGATCAGCGGCAAGGGTTCGCTCAGATCGACCAGCGTATCGGGGCGCGTAAGCCACTGCATGGGGGTGGAAAACATGCTGTGTCCGCGTGACTCGCCCGCGCGGCGCTTGCCGACCAGCAGGTCCAGCTTGCCTTGCTCCAGCGCGGCATACAGATCGCTGGTGAGGCCGATGGTGATTTCCAGTTCGACTTCCGGATGCTGGCTGCGAAAGGCCGCCAGCATGTCCGGCAGCGGGCCCATGGCAAGGTCGTCGGAGGTGCCGAAGCGGACCCGGCCGCGCAGGCGCGGGGCACTGAACTGCGCTTCGGCCCGCGCATGGGCCTGCAGGATCAGGCGCGCATGCACCAGCAGGCTCTCGCCATCGGCGGTCAGCGCCAAGGAATGCGTGTCGCGCACGAACAGGCGTCGCCCCAGACTTTCTTCCAGGCGACGGATATGGTCGCTCACGGTGGATTGCGTCAGGCCAAGCTGGCGCCCGGCCTCGGTGAAGCTGGAAGCCGTGGCAGCCGTGGCAAAGGTCTGGAGCCAGAGCGGATTGAGCATGCGGCCATTATCATCGGATTTTCCGATGACAGTCAACGTGATCAGAGGGGTTCCCGATAGCCGTGCACTTTCCTATGATGAGGGCAAACCCGGGCAATTTCCTTCCATTTTCTTCGCGAGCGCGCCATGAACCGCTTCCTCCCTGACCGCTTCACCCAGTTGCTCATCGGCACCGTGCTGCTGGCCACCTTGTTCCCGGCCGCCGGCGGCTTCGAGCATTTCATGCACATCGCCAGCAATGCGGCCATCTCGCTGCTGTTCTTCCTGCACGGCGCCAAGCTCTCGCGGGAGGCGGCGCTGTCGGGGCTGAAGCAGCCACGCCTGCATCTGCTCACGCTGGCCTCCACCTTCCTGCTGTTTCCCCTGCTGGGCCTGGCCCTCAGGAGCGCCGTGCCCGACCTGCTGACGCCGCAGCTGTGGATGGGTGTGCTGTTTGTCTGTACGCTCTCCTCCACGGTGCAATCTTCCATCGGTTTTACCTCGATCGCTCGCGGCAACGTGCCGGCGGCGATCTGCGGCGCCACCGCCTCCAACCTGCTGGGCATCGTCATCACGCCGTTGCTGGTGACGCTGCTGCTGCATCGTCACCACCAGGCCAATGGCATGACGCAGGTGCTGAGCATCCTGCTGCAGCTGCTGCTGCCCTTCGTGCTGGGCAACCTGATGCGGCCCTGGATCGGCGCCTGGATCAATCGCCACAAGGTCATCGTCAACGTGGTTGATCGTGGCGGCATTCTGCTGTCGGTCTATGCCGCCTTCAGCGTGGCCGTGGCGCAGGGCGTGTGGCACCTGTTTCCGCCCGCGCAGCTGGCCTTGCTGGTGCTGGTCAATGCCGTGCTGCTGGGGACCGTGCTGCTGGCAACCACCTATGGCGCCCGCGCCCTGAAGATGCCGCGTGGTGATGAAATCGTGCTGGTCTTCTGCGGCTCCAAGAAGTCGCTGGCCTCGGGCATTCCCATCGCTTCGGTGCTGTTTGCCGGCAGCGGTGCGGCCGTGGTGCTGCTGCCGATCATGCTGTTCCACCAGATGCAGCTGATGCTGTGCGCAGTGCTGGCGCGGCGCTATGCGGCCCGGCACGATAGTGAACAAATCGGTCAGACCGCGCAGCCGGAGGGCGTCCCGGCCACGGCGACGCGCTGATGCGTGAAGGTTTCTTCCTCAGGGCGCGAGGGCTACTGACAGAACGGTGTCAGTAGCCCTCACGCATGATGCGCTACATGCCAACCGGCATGCACAACGCTCCCCTGACAAGAAAAGGAAGAACATCATGCAAACCCAAGTCAACTGGTTCGAGATCGCCACCAAGGACCTGCAGCGCGCCACCCGCTTCTACGAAGCCGTCTTTGCCACCACGCTGCGCCAGGAACAACTGTCGGAAGAAGGACCGATGGCCATCTTCGTGCGTGACGATGGCCAGTCCGTCGGCTGCCTGACCTCACCCGGCTGGCTGGAGCCGACCCGTCAGGGCACGCTGATCTATCTCGATGCAGGCCCTTCCATCCAGGCCGTCCTGGATCGCGTCGAGGCCGCCGGTGGCGAAGTCACCATGCAGCGTTTCCAACTGCCCAACGATATCGGCTATATCGCCCAGTTCATCGACAGCGAAGGCAATCGCCTGGCCCTGCACGCCATGCACTGAATGCTGTGGCGCGCCCGCTGAACCTCACGCCCGCATCTTGCACAGCAGCATCGAAGTTCGTGGCGGGCCAGGAGCATGCGTGCCAGAATGGCGCGCATCTTTTTTTCTCTGCCAGTCATGCGTCGAGCCGATCGCCTGTTCCAGATCACCCAATACCTGCGCGGACGCCGTCTCACCACGGCGCGTCAGCTGGCGCAGTGGCTGTCGGTGTCGGAACGCACGGTCTATCGCGACATCCGCGACCTGTCGCTCTCAGGTGTGCCGGTGGATGGCGAAGCCGGGGTCGGCTATCGCATCAAGCCGGGCTATGACCTGCCGCCGCTGATGTTCAACAGCGATGAAATCGATGCACTGGTGATCGGCATGCGCATGGTGCAGGCCTGGGGCGGCCCGCAACTGGGGGCTGCGGCCGCATCGGCGCTGGCCAAGGTGGTGCTGGCCCTGCCCAGGGAAAAGCGCGATTTCGTCGAGGCCACGCCGCTCTTTGCTCCGGCCATGCAGGATGATGGCAGCCAGGGTGAGCGGCTGGAAGCCATCCGCCAGGCCATCAACAGCCGCCACAAGCTGCTGCTGCATTACACCGATGCCCAGCAGCGCAGCAGTCAACGCGTGGTATGGCCACTGGCGCTGGCCTTCTTTGGCGGTACCTGGCTGCTGGCGGCCTGGTGCGAGCGGCGCGAGGACTTCCGCTCCTTCCGCCTGGACCGGGTGCAACAGATGAGCGAACACGGCCACTATCCGGACCGCAATGGTCGCCGCCTGCCAGACTTCGTGCGCGCCATGCGGCGCCAGGCGCGCGCCTCCTCTGCGGCCTCGACAGGCACGGACACACCGTCCACCCCACCCGCCTGACTCCACCTGCCGCCTTGACACCGCAAAAATACGGTGCCGCTTGGAAAAAATCACGAAAGCCCCCTACAATCGACTCCCCGGCCCGCCCTGCGCGCCGTACCGACAACATGCCAAGACGGCAATTTCCGGGAGTTCGCTTGAAGATCGTATCTCGCCTGTGCACCTGCCTGCGTCCGCGCGTGTCTGCGCTGGTGCTCACGCTGGCCGGTGCCATGGCTGCAGCACCGGCGGCTCAGGCCGCGCCGCAGCCCAGCTTCGGCATCGAAGTCGGCAATGCCCTGCTGTGCCTGAACCAGCTCAACAGCAAGTATTTCTTCGATTACCTGGTCGCCGCCTTCGGCCCGCCCTACAAGACCGAGGGCGGTGCCTACTGGTTCAAGGCCTCCAATGTCTCGCTGTGGGGCATGCAGCCCACCGATTTCCTGGTCAATGACAGCAACAGCCAGGCTGATTTCATCGGCGCCTACTTCAAGACCACGCCGGTCAAGCTGAGCGATGCCATCAAGGCGGCGCTGGGCATCCGCTTCACGCCCGAGGATGACTCGGCCTATCCGGTGCGACAGTCGCAGGCCGGCAGCAAGATCGTCTACAACGACACCAACGCCAAGATGTATTGCGCCAAATCCAAATTCCTGGTCCCAGGGCCCGAGCAACCCTGACTCCGAGCTGGGCCAGCCCCATGAAAAATGCCGCGCGGTGGGCAACCATCGCGCGGCATTGTCATTGGGTCCTGGGGGTGGCTACGCTATCGACGCCTTCACGAGATCTTCGCTGGTACGAATGCAGTCGCGGCCCGACGCCTTGGCCAGCGCCAGCGCCTGTTCCGATTCGCGCAGCACGGTATCGGGTTCGTCCACCTGGCGCTGCGGTGCCACGGCAGCAATGCCGATGCTGATGGTCACGCGGCCGGTAGGACTGGCGCTGTGCTCGATGTTGAGTTGCTCGATCGACGTGCGGATGCGCTCGGCCACGATCAGCGCGCCTTCCAGGCGCGAGCCGGGCAGCAGCACGGCGATCTCCTGGGTACCGAAGCGCGCCAGCAGATCCTCCGGGCGCACGTTGGTATCACGGATGGCGCTGCCGACGCGGCGCAGTACCTTGTCACCGGCCATGCGGCCATAGCTGGCGTTGTACTCGTCGAAGAGATCGATGTCGATCATGATGATGGCCAGCGACAGACTGGTACGGGCCGCACGGTTGAATTCTTCCAGCAGTCCGCGCTCGAACTGGCGTCGGTTGGCCAGGCCCGTGAGCGCATCCTCCAGACCCACGCGGGCCAGAGTCTTTTCCATTTCTTCCAGGTGGGTGCGGGCATCGTCACGTTGCTCCACCAATTGCTTGTGCTCATCCTGCAGCTGCTGCATGCCAGCTTCCAGCTCGGACAACGGTTGCAGCAACTGCCGCGCCAGCCCCCAGGACAGCAGCGCCGATACGAGCACCAGCAGCACGGCGGCGACGGCCAGGCCCTGGGTACTGCCATTGAGGGCCATGGCGGTGAGCACGATGGCTGTCAGCAGCGCGGCAGCGGTGCCGGCCAGGGTCAGGCGTGTTTGGAGTTTGCGGGACAGGGACATAAGCTGGAAACCGACTTTCCTTAAAGAGAGCTTCGGCGCCTCGATGGCAGACAAGGCAGATGCGGCAGATGCGGCCGTGCAGGCCGACAATACGGCCACGCGGAATGCTACAGGCTAGTGCGCTGCGATGCAACGCGCATTGCGCGCCGGATCAGGCCACCTGCAAGGCCCGCAGCAGGGGGAGCCGGGTCCGTGCAAACAGTCGCGCCTGGGTGGCCAGTTCGGCCAGGTTCTCATCCTCGGCTTCCAGCCGCACGCCATCGCGTACCAGCCGCTTGCCCTGCGCGGCGATATGCCGCCAGGCCTGCGCGGGCCAGGCTTCGACGTCATCGCCGCAGACTTCACGCGCCAGCAGGAACAACTGCTCGACCCGGTCCACCTTCACGCCGCCTCCGGTCAGCGGGCTGACCAGGTGGCTGATGTCGCCCTCCTGGCTGTCCGGCAGCACCAGCGCCGCGCGTTGCAGCAGATAGGCATTGAGGTCGGCCGTGCGGCGCGCGATCTGGGCCTGGGTGGCGGCGTCGGGCTCGGGAGGCAGCGGTGCGGCGTGGCCGGTACCGATGAGCATGAGGGCCGAGTCGATCACCTGCGCCAGATTCAGATTGCGATGCGCCAGCGAGGCCGCCAGGTCCACCAGAGTATGCGGCCGGTAGTCCGAGAGCGCCTGCAGGATGGGCTCGTAGATCAGGCGGTTGAGCGTGATCTCGGAGGCCACGTTCTGGATCGTCAGCGGCACCTTGTCCGGTTCGGTCAGCAGTACCACGCTTTGCAGCGCCAGGGCCTGCACACGCTGGCGCTCGTCCTGCACCTGGGCGCCACGGACCCAGTAATCGCGGCGGAAAGTCTGGTTGACCATGAAATCGCGCGTGCTCTGGTACAGCACCGGGTCGTCGATCCCGGCCAGGCACTGGCGCTGCGCGGGCGTCAGGTTGGCCATGTCGAGATGGTCGATGTAGTGCGCCGGACAGGCAAACTGCAAACCCGCCGGCGAGAAGCGACGATGGATCTCGGCAAACGCTTCGGCATGCCAGTCACGGTTGAAGTACTCGTGCGCCAGGTAACTGCGCGGCTGCTGCAACAGCAGCTTGAGCCGGTCCCGCATGAAGGGGTTGGCCTGGGCGTAGACCGGGTCGGTCTCGAACAGACGCGTCGCGAAGGCCAGCGCAGCCTCGATGCGGTCCGCGGTAGGCAGGCCGCGTTCCTCGTTGCCGGCCAGTTGCGTGTGCTGCACCAGCAGGTCGCGCAGCGGCATGAAAGCCGACCAGCCCGGCTGGGTGTTGTAGCTCAGGTAGAGCACCCCGCCCGGTTTGAGCTTGCGGTCGATGAAATCCAGAATGATGGAGCGGTTGTCTTCGGACACCCAGCTCCAGATACCGTGCAGGGCGATGAAATCGAAATCCGGCAGATCGTCGCGACGACAGAAGTGCGAGAAGCTGGAGTCCTCCAGCTGCGCGCCGCTGCCGCTGGCGGCCGCCAGCTCCCGGGCGAAGGCGGCCTGCAAGGGATTGAAATCATTGCCCCACCAGCGCGTGGTGGACGCCGCAGCGTGGAAGTTGGTCGACAGCCCCTGGCCGAAGCCCAGTTCGCAGGCAGTCTGGATGGCCGGCGCCTGCAGGCCGTGGAAGGCGAAGGCCAAGGGCAGGCGTGCCGGATTCATGCCGGGGTAGTAGCCGTAGGTATAGGCGATGTCGACGACGTAACCGTCATTCCAGTTGGTCAAGGCAGGCTCCGGGCAGCGAACGTGGGAAGTGGGCAAGCAAGGAAGAGGCCAGCCTCAGGTGCGAGTCGGGGCATCGGGCGCGCCTTCATCGGCATCATCGGCCGGGCTGGCCAGGGCACTGTATTTGCGCGCATTGCCACGAGCCAGCTCGACCGGGTACTTGCGGCGATTCAGTTCCATCTTCTCCAGCACTGCGCTGCGCAGATCCACCCCGGTGTGGTCGGCCAGCTGGATGAGATAGACCAGCACATCGGCCATTTCATGACGGATGCCCGTGCGCGCGGCATCGTCCAGTTCATGGTCGGCGCCGGTGGGCAGCCACTGGAAATGTTCCATCAGCTCGGCCACCTCCACCGACAGGGCCATGGCCAGGTTCTTGGGCGTGTGGAAGCGCAGCCAGTCACGTTCGCCGGAAAAACGGCGGATGAGCTCGCGCAGTTCGTGCAGATCGGACGGGGCGCCCGCAGGAGGAAGCGGGCCGGAGGGAGAGTCTGTCATGGGCTTGGCGTCGGATCGGATGTTGTAGTATTGCCTTGTTGTCGGCCAGGTACTTTATCACCAACCCACACAAACCGGCCTGCACGCTTGATCTGCGACAGGTTGGAGGTAGCGGCAATGATGCACAATGCCTCAATCCATCTCACGCCTGTTGATGAAATGGGTTCGAGGAAACACGCCACATTCTGACGAACATGCTGACACTTCTCCGTTCCCCGCTGCGTCTTCTGTCCTGCGCCCTGCTGACCACCGTGATCCTGGCCACGGGCTGTGATCGTCATATCGACGACGAACTGGCCGCCCATGAAGCGGCGCAGACCACGCTGGGCGTCACCCCCAGGCAATTCTCCGATCGCTTCAACAAGCGCCTGGCCGACGTACTCAAGGACATGAACGTGGAAGAGCCCGAGCACATGGCCCGTCTCTACATGCTCGATGCGGCGCGCCTGCATCCGGGCCAGTACGAATATGTGCTCGATACCCACGTGGGGCCGGCCCAGACCACGCTCATCGGTACGCTCAACAAGAAGGGCGAGCTGCGCAACGTCGGCGTGATGATGACCAACAAGGTCCCCGGCGCCCGTGACGAATTCCTGATCTGTGCGACCAGTGCCGCGCGCAGCTTCATCTCCGGTGGACAAGACAAGCTGCTGCCCCTGATTACCCGACTCACCACGGTCGCCCTGGACAATCCCGGCCAGCGCATGACTGAAGTGGTGGCCGACCAGTTGCTCTCGGTAGAAGTGGTCCCGCAGGGCGTGCTGTTTCAGGTACAGCCGCGCCAATGATCTGCGCCCCGGCCTGCCGGTGACGATGACGATGACGGGTGGAAACAGTTTCCACCCATCAAAGCCTCTGCTGCCCCTGTTTCTGATGCACCCATGGAAAGGTCTGCCTGTTTAAAGGATTGAAAGCGCGGACCTGGGTTTAGATTCTGATGATCGTGGTTTCCGCGTTGCGCCGACCAGGCCGGACACAGGCTGGCAGCCTGCATGAGAAGCGGAAAGGCCACAGAACGCCTTTACACCAGGGTCGTCGCGCTTGGGGAAGAAGTGCGACGGCTTTCTATAACAGCGGCAGGACCGTGATCCCGCAACGTCAGGACCGGTCAGGGCAATGGGGGGCAAGCATGCGCACAAATCTACCGATCACCACCAATGAACGCTTGTTGGAGGATGGCAAGTCCATCGTCTCCAAGACCGACCTGCAGGGCAACATCACCTACGTCAATCCCTACTTCGTGGACATCAGCGGTTTCGACGAAGAGGAGCTCATCGGGGCACCGCAGAACATCGTGCGCCATCCCGAGATGCCGCGCGAAGCCTTCGCCGACATGTGGGCCACCCTCAAGGAAGGACTGCCCTGGAACGGACTGGTCAAGAACCGCTGCAAGAACGGCGACTACTACTGGGTCCAGGCCAACGTCACCCCGGTGCGCGAGAACGGCCGCGCGGTCGGCTACATGTCGGTGCGTACGCGCCCCACACGGGAACAGGTGCAGGCTGCCGAGAGCGCCTATCGCCGCTTCGTCGCCGGCCAGGCGCGCGGCCTGCGCATCCGTCGCGGCGCAGTGGCGCGCACCGGCTTGATCGGCTGGCTGCAGGGGCTGCGTGATCTGTCGCTGGCCAGGCGACTGGGTTGGCTCATGAGCGTACTGACGCTCATGTTCATTCTCGGTGGTGCCGTGGCCGGCAGTGCCTTGCAATCAGCCGGGGGCAGCCCGTATGCGGTCTGGCTGGGCACGCTGGCTGGCACCGTCCTGCTGCTGGGATCGTGGGCGGTGCTGCATGCGAGCGTCGTGGCGCCCTTGCAACGCGCCATCAAGGCTGTCCATGGCCTGGCCGGTGGCGACCTCGATCTGCATATCGATACCGATGCACGCGGCGATATGGGACTGCTGCTGCAAGCCCTGCAACAGCTCAACGTGAACCTGCGCGCCATCATCGGTGACGTACGCCGCAACGTCGAATCCATGACCATCTCCACCGGCGAGATCGCCAGCGGCAACATGGACCTCTCGGGCCGCACCGAATCGCAGGCCTCGGCGCTGGAGGAGACGGCCTCCAGTGTCGAGCAGTTCGCCGCCACCGTGCGCCAGAATGCCGACTCGGCCGCCAACGCCGACCGCCAGGCGCAATCGGCCTCGGCCATCGCCCAGCGCGGCAGCCAGTCGGTGCAACGCATGGGCAAGACCATGCAGGAGATCGACGCCGCTTCGCACAAGATCGTGGACATCATCGGACTCATCGACGGCATCTCCTTCCAGACCAACATCCTGGCGCTCAACGCCGCCGTCGAAGCCGCCCGCGCCGGCGAGCAAGGGCGCGGCTTTGCGGTGGTGGCATCCGAAGTACGGACCCTGGCGCAACGTTCGGCCGCCGCGGCCAAGGACATCAAGGGTCTCATCGACGACTCGCGCGCCAAGGTCGAAAGCGGCAACCAGCTGGTGCGCGAAACCGCGCAAGCCATGGGCGACCTCGGGGGCGCGGTGGAAAACATGGCGGTGACCATGGCCGAGATCACGGTGGCCAGCAACGAACAGAGCGGCGGCATCGAGCAGCTCAACCAGGCCGTCAATGCCATCGATGAAACCACGCAGCAGAATGCCGCCCTGGTGGAGCAGGCGGCCGCAGCCGCCGAAAACCTGCGCGACCAGTCCATCAAGCTGAGCCAGGCGGTCTCGGTATTCAAGATCAGCTACGGCAGCCCGCGCTCGCCGGCTGCTGCGTCAGCCGCCACCGCGACACGCCAGAAGGAATCGACCCTGGCGCTGGCGCAGTAAGTGGGCAGGGCATGTCGCTGCAACGACATGCCAACACCGCTTTACAAGGCATTGCATTTCTTTACCCGTTGCAGGGCCGTCCGCACCTTTGCAGGGGCGGCGCGCTTGCCTATGATGAACTCCTGTCCGCATCTCCCTCACCAGAGGGGGATGCCGGCTGCCTACCTACTACAAGGGAGTTTCACATGAGCGTATCTTCGGTCTCCTCCAGCAACAGCAGCTTCTACAACACCATCATCCAGCCGATCAAGAATGTCGCCTCCGAAGTCGGTGATGACATCGAGAGCGCCTACGACACCACGGTCGATGCCGTTTCCTCGGCCGCCCACTCGGTGGCCGACAGCGTGAGTTCGGGCATCAAGGCCATTGGCAACATCATCGATACCTCGGCCTGATCCTGAGTACAGCAGCATGGCGCAGCAATGGCGCCATGCAATCATCCCCGCTTTGCGACTGACCGCAGCCCGAAGCCTCTCTGCTGGCCATCCGTTTTCACCGGGAGCTGCGCACATGAACAAGGAACACGTGCACGGTGTTGACTGAGCCTGTGCGAAAGGTGTCGACATCCTTTGTTGCAATTGCCTGACTGCGCTTAGCAAACTGTCGGTGTTCAATGCTGCCTCACTGCATCTCTTTCCTTTTCTTTGCATGAGGTTGACCATGAAACGATTGACGACACTGCTGGCAGCAGCACTGCTGCTGACCACACTGGGTGGCTGCGTCTGCGCCCCCTGGTTCTGCGGGCCGGGACCGGGCGGCGGAGGTGGGCCACGCGGCGGCTGGGGCGATGGCGGCCACGGTGGCGGGCCGCGCTGAGCGCGATACGAGCGGCCGGACCATCGTCCGGCCTTTTTCATTTCAGCCCAGCGCCCCTACGCTGCCTTCCAGCAGTTTCCAGGCGTCCTCGCCGAACTTGGCACGCATGTCCTTGTAGAAGTTGGCCTGCGCCAGCGCCTGCTTGAACGAATCCTTGTCGGCCTCGATGATCTGCAAACCCTTGCCCGCCAGGTCATTGCGCGCCATGCCGGAGAAGGTGGCGATGTCGGCACGCTCATCGGTAGCGGCCTGGTCGAGTTCACGGCGCACGATTTCCTGGATGTCCTTGGGCAGCCTTTCAAAGGCGCGACGATTACCCAGGATCCAGTAGGCATCCCATACGTGATTGGACAGCGTGCAGAATTTCTGTACTTCGTACAGGCGCGCAGTGCTGATGATGGCCAGGGGATTTTCCTGCCCTTCCACCAGCTTGGTTTGCAGCGAGGAATAGACCTCGTTGAAGTTGATCGGTGTGGGGCTCGCGCCCAGCGCCGAAAACAGCGAGGTCAGCATCGGTGCCGCCGGCACGCGCAGCTTCAGGCCCTTGACGTCGGCAGCACTCCTGATCGGCCTGGTCGAGGTGGTGATCTCGCGAAAACCATTATCCCAGGGCTTGGACATGGCCAACAGGCCGACCTTCTCGATCTGTGCGCGCACATGGGCCCCCAGGGCGCCATCCATGGCTTTCCAGACGGCGGCGTAATCCTGGAAGGCAAAGCCGGTATTGACGATGCCGGCTGCCGGCACCAGGGTGGAGAGCACCGTGTTGGCCTGATTGAAGAACTCCACGCCGCCATTGCGGATCTGCGACATCAGGTCGGTATCCGACCCCAGCTGGTTGGCCGGAAACAGCTTGATCTCCATGCGTCCGTTGGTGGCATTGCGGATGCGGTCGATGGCTTCCTGGGCGCGTTTGTTGACCGGGTGGGACGGGTCCTGGCCGGTGGCGAATTTATAAGTAAACTCGGCCGCACTGGCCGGCCGCGTGAGAATGGAAAACAGCGGCAATGCAGCGGCCACGGCGCTCGCCTTCAATACCTGGCGGCGGTGGAATTTCTTGGATGCGATCTCGTCTTTCATCTTCTGTCTCCTGTCGTTTTTTTAGAACTCATGGTGGGAATCGATGAAGCCGCGCCGGCCGCTACGCCGGCGCCAGAACAACTCAATGGATCAGCATGCCGCCGTTGACGTCCAGCGTGATGCCGGTGCAGTACTGCGACAGGTCGCTGGCCAGGAACACGCATACGCCGCCCACATCCTCCGGCCCGCCCAGGCGGCCCAGGGGAATGGTCTGGGCGATCTCGGCCTTTTTCTCCGCGCTCAGGATGTCCTTGTTGATGTCGGTCGAGATGAGACCTGGCGTGACGCAATTGACGCGGATGCCTTCCGGTCCGAACTCGCGCGCCATGGCGCGCGCCAGCCCCAGTACCCCGGCCTTGGCCGCCGAATAGTGCGGACCGCCCAGAATACCGCCACCGCGCTGGGCCGACACCGAGGAGATGCACACGATGGAACCGCTCTGCTGCGCGCGCATGGCCGGCAATACGGCCTGTGACATGTAGAGCGTGCCGCGCAGGCTGACGTCGAGGATACGGTCGTAGTCCTTGCCGCTGATGTCGAGAAACCTGGCCGGCTGGGTGATGCCGGCATTGTTGACCAGGATATCGATGCGACCGAACTGCTGCAGCACGACCTGCGCCGCCGCCTCGCAGGACGCCTTGTCGGTGACGTCGGCCACCAGGCCCAGATGACCCTCGCCCAGGCGAGCCGCTGCCGTCGAGGGCTCGGCGCGTTCCAGATCGAGGATGACGACGCGTGCGCCTTGTGCGGCCATCAGGCGCGCGGTGGAAAATCCCAGGCCGTTGAGGCCGGCGCCGCCGGTGATGACGGCGACTTTGTTCTTGAGCAGCATGGTGTGGTCTCCTGAAAGTGGCATGCGAACGAGCAACAGCGAAGACCTGCGCCACCTCGCCGACCGGCGGCTTGCGCTGCCATGGCGCCCGTGGATGGGTGTCTGCCTGTTGTTCTGGCGGCGATCTTCGAACTTTCATCCGACGCCGACAAGTGATGCTTTGTCATGGAAATGTGACGAAGCTTCATCTGCCGCATCGATGCGCTAAAATCGGCCGCACGCCCACGCCGGTGCATGCTGTAGCGCAGCAGAATCCTTCACAAGAGCAAAAAACCGAGACACCATGATTCCTCCATTGACCTCCCTGATGGCCTTCGAGGCGATCGCGCGCAGGAAGAGTTTCAACCTTGCCGCTGCCGAACTGCACCTGACGCCCTCGGCCATCAGCCACCAGGTCGCGCGACTGGAAAAGCTGCTGGGGCTGCGTCTGTTCGAGCGCTCCACCAAGGGGGTGGAACTCACGCCGGCAGGGCAGAGCTATCTCAACCGGGTGGCCGGTGCGCTCGGTGCGATCAATTCGGCCACCGACGATCTGCGGCATGGCGTGGAGAATTCGCTACAGATCCACTCCAGTCCCAGCTTTGCCAGCCTCTGGCTGATGCCGCGCATCGGCCGCTTCACGCAGCGCCATCCGGAGATTGCCTTCGGCTTGTCGGCCTCGCCGGAAATATCCGATTTCGAGATCGGACAGGTGGACCTGGATATCCGCTGTGGCGTGCCGCACTGGCCGGATCTGGAAATCGAACCGGTGCTGTCGGAGCAGGTGATTCCGATGGCCAGCCCGGACTTCCTCGCACGTCACCGCATCGAGACACCGGAAGACCTGGTGCGGGCACCGCTGATCCAGTCGCGCGGCAGTCTGCTGCAATGGCCGGAATGGTTTGCCCGCCACGCACCGGACCTGCGCCCGGAACGCATCGCACTGCGCTTCGACCGCGCCATGATGAGCATCGAAGCGGCGGTACAGGGATTGGGCGTGGTCTTCGAGAGCAACGCCTTCGGTGCCGGCCATCTGGCCAGCACTCGCCTGCAGCCGGTGTTTGCCGAGGGCATGACACTGGAGATCACGCAACACTTCGCGGTCTGTCCGGCGCGCAACAAGTCGCGGCCTGAGGTGGTGCTGTTCCTGCAGTGGTTGCGCGAAGAGAGCGGAACGATTTCGTCTAGTTGAAGCCAATTCAGCCAAGCCTGAATTTTCATCGCTTGCCTGCATGTGCACTGCGCGCCAAGAATAAGCCTCCACCATTACAACGGAGACTGACGCACCGCCCCGCCACCGGGTCGGCGCGCCTTGCTGTCATGACCCCACATCCCCTGCAGCCGCTGGCGCATGCCATCCGCTTCCTGTCCATCGATGCCATCGTGCGTGCCACCGAGGGCCACCAGGGCGTTCCGCTGGGCATGGCCGAGATCGCCACGGCCCTGTATGCGCGCCATCTGCGCTTTCATGCGGACGACCCGACCTGGCCTGACCGCGACCGCGTGGTGCTCTCCAATGGTCACGGCTCGATGCTGCTCTACAGCCTGCTCTACCTCACCGGTTACGAACACATCACGCTGGAGGAACTGCGCAACTTCCGCGAGTTCGGCTCGCACTGCGCCGGCCATCCGGAATACGCGCCGCATCTGGGCATCGAAGTCACCACCGGTCCGCTCGGCCAGGGCATCGCCAATGCCTTGGGCATGGCCGTGGCCGAGGCTTATCTGAATGCGCGTTTCGGCGACGACATCGTCAACCATCGCACCTATGCCTTCGTCGGCGACGGCTGCCTGCAGGAAGGCATCGGCCAGGAAATGATTTCGCTGGCCGGTCACCTGCGTCTGTCCAAGCTCACCCTGCTGTGGGACGACAACCAGATCACCGACGATGGCGCCACCGAGCTCTCCATCAGCGAGAACGTGGCCGAGCGCTTCCGCGTGGCGGGCTGGCATGTGGTGGAAGTGGACGGGCACGATATCGATGCCGTCTCGCGCGCACTGGATGCCGCACACGCCTCGGACCGGCCTTCGATGATCGCCTGCCGTACCGTCATCGGACGTGGTATCCCGCGCGTGCAGGGCCAGCGCGGCGGTCACAGTGCCCGCCTGTATCCGGAGGATGCCCAGGCCGCACGCGCGCTGCTGCAATGGCCGCATGCGCCCTTCGAGATTCCACCGGAGATCCTCTCGCCGTGGCGCGGATTCGGTCAGCGCCATCGCGATGAACATGCGGCCTGGCAGCGGCGTCTGCAGGCCCTACCGGCGACACAACGCGCCGAATTCGAACGCCTCCTGCGCGGTGACTTGCCCGACCGATGGCAGGACGTGTTGCTGCAATTCAAACGCACCGCGCATGAGCCCGCGCAGGCGCAAGGCGGCATCCTGATCTCGGCCGCCCTCAACCAGTTGCTGGCCGAAGTGATCCCGGAACGCATGGTCGGCTGCGCCGATCTCGAAGCACCGACCGCGCACAAGGGTTCGCTCAACGCCTTTACTGCCGCCGACCGCAGCGGTGCCTACGTGCATTGCGGGGTGCGTGAACATGTGATGGGCGCGATGGCCAATGGCATGGCCGCGCATGGCGGCGTGATCCCGCTGGCCGTGACCTATCTGGCCTTCTCGGATTACGAACGCCCGGCCATGCGCATGGCCGCGTTGATGGGCTTGCCGGTCAAGTTCGTGTTCAGCCATGACTCCATTGGCATCGGCAAGAACGGGCCGACACATCAGCCGGTGGAAATCCTCGCCGCGCTGCGCGCCATGCCCAACATGCTGGTGATGCGTCCGGCCGATGCCAGCGAGGTGGTGGAATGCTGGGAAGTCGCCATGCAGCACCGGAGCGGGCCGGTGAGCATGGTGTTGGCTCGACAAAGCTTGCCGCCGGTACGCAAGCGTTTCGAGGTGAGCAATCTGAGTGCGCGCGGCGGCTATGTGCTGGCAGAGGCGCAATGCGGGGCGCGCCAGGTCACCTTGCTGGCCACTGGCTCGGAGGTCGCCATCGCCTGCGCTGCGCGCGATCTGCTCGAAGCCCGTGGCGTGGCTACGGCGGTGGTCTCACTGCCATGCTGGGAATTGTTCGACCAGCAGGACAGCCACTATCGTCACGCCGTGCTGGGCAGTGATACGGTGCGCGTGGGGATAGAGGCGGCGCTGCGCTTTGGCTGGGATCGCTACCTGGGGGAGCGCGGTGGTTTCGTCGGCATGACGGGATTCGGCGCACCGGGACCGGCCGATGTGCTGTACCGGCATTTCGGGATCACGCCGGAGGCGGTGGTGGCGCAGGCTTTGCAGCTGCTGGATGGCGCGCAGGTGCAGGCGGATTAAATCATTTATATCGTTTATCCGGTTCCAGAACGCAAAAAGCCCATCTGAAACCAGATGGGCCGTTCATTGATTAACGCTGGATTCCCTCATGACCCTGGCGATCTGCCAGGTGCTGCGAGAGTGCCCTGCCCGGTCTATCTGGCCGGTGCGGTCGCAATCCAGGTAGTGGGCCTGCTCCCACTCAATCTGTGAGTGCGAGCAGGCCCATGTGTTGTGGACCGGAAGCCGCCGTTGGTGCGGTCCGGTGTCACGCTTCTACGAGCGATTAATTAACTATTTGCTACACGGCTTGCGCCGTGATCGACGCGCCCCTGCCGTCAAAGTTCACCTGCCCGCACTATCTGCACGGCCACAGGGGAGTCTCTGGCAAGGGCGACGCCCTGCGCTGCCCTCTCCTTCGGAACCGACCCTCCCTGGCTATCTGCCAAGTGAGCGTCTGCGAAAGAATTCGCGCCGACATGAAAGGGCTGCGGAGTCTGCCGGCCTGGTCCCTGGAGCGTATGGAATTCCGGGGACGTTCAGGCGCGGACAGCGGGGATATCCTGCTTCGCTTGCGCGAAAATCGCGGTCTTAGATGACCTTGATGTTGGTAGCCTTTTCACCCTTGGGGCCGACACCGCGGTCGAAGGACACGCGCTGGTTTTCCGACAGGCTGCGGAAGCCGTTGGACTGGATGTCCTGGAAGTGCGCGAAGACGTCGGCACCGCCGGCATCAGGAGTGATGAAGCCGAAGCCCTTGGCATCGTTGAACCATTTGACTACGCCGGTTTGAGTGCTCATGTTTGTTTCCTCTGGAAAGTTTGGGACGAATGAAGGCATCTGCCTGGAAGGCACTTGAAACCAAGAACTGAAACCGAAGGAAAGAAAACAGAACGACCGAGGAGGGAACGACAGTCAGGCGGAATTGGAACCAACAAGAATACAACTTGATGCAAGTACAAGTCGTATTGTACACCAATTGCTACAACGTGCCGTGATCTGTTGATAAATGTGTGGTTTTTCTGTCGGCATGTCCGGCGTGTCGCCGCCACCGGGCCACGCCCGCAGACGCCGCGTGACCGCTTTTTGCTGGCCCAACGTAATTCCGGTATATTGACGCGGAGATAAAAGAGGCCGTGTCCCGTTGTGCGCCGGTGGGTGGGCGGCGCCGATGGCATCGCGGGTTCCGCTGCATGTCACCCAGTCACTGCGTGCTCGATGCCCCTTCCCGAACGCCCCTTGTTTGATCCCTCTGATGACGACGCCACCGTGCCTGGTCTGCCGGTGCGCTTCGGCATTTCCGCACTGGTGATGGCGGGCATGGTCCTGCTGGCGGTGGTGCTGGTCTCAGTAGGCTGGTGGGGGGCACGCCAGGTGCTGCTGGACATGGCCGAGCGTTCCGCCGAGGATGCCGGGCGCATCATGACCGAGCGCTCGCGACGCATCATCGACCCTGCCGTGGCCACGCTGCGCCAGCTGGCCTTCGATCCGATCACCGAATCCACCCGGCTTGATGAGCGCCTCACGCGCATCGCGGCCTTCTCCATCGACCTGGTTGCCAATCCGCTGGTGTCGGCGGTCTACGTGGGCTATCCCAATGGCGACTTCCTGCTGGTGCGCTCGCTGCGGGGTGCGGAGCAGCGCGCTTTCTTCTCCGCGCCGACTGCATCGGCTTTCCTCGTGCAGACCATCGTGCACGATGCCCACGGTGCGCAGCACGGGCAATACCGCTTCTACGACGCCGAACTGAAACTGCTGAGCCTGCGCGACGAGGCCGGCTATCGCTTCGACCCGCGCACGCGCCCCTGGTACGCCACGGCGGACCGTTCGCTGATCCCCTCCATCTCCGCCCCTTACGTATTTTTCACCACGCGCCAGATCGGTATCAGCCTGTCGCAGCGTGCCCGCAACACCGATGCCGTGGTGGCCATCGACATGACACTCGATGACCTCGCCGCCAGTCTGGGCAACCTGCGCCTGACGCCCCACAGTGAGCTGGCGCTGGTGGACGAGAACCAGCGCGTGATCGCCTACAGCGACATGGCGCGCGTACTGGAGCAGGACGGCGAGCACTTCCGTTTCCGGGGCCTGCCGGAGCTGGATGTACCGAGCCTGTCGCACCTGGCCGAGCGCGCACGGGATGGCCAGACCAGCACGCTCTACAGCGTGGGCGGACGGGAGTGGCTGGGTCTGTCATTGCCCTTCAATGTCATCGACGGCCATGCCCTCAAGCTGCTCATTGCGGCCCCCGGCGACGAGCTGCTGGGCCAGCTCGACCGCAATCGCAAGACCCTGGTACTGGTGGCCTTTCTGGTGGTGCTGGCCTTCCTGCCATTGGGGTGGTGGGCCGGACGCGCCATCGGCCGCAGCATGGAGCGACTCGCCCTGCGGGCCGGACGCATGTCGCGCTTCGACTTCCGCATCCAGAACCGGCGTCGCAGCACCCTGCGCGAGATCAACATGCTCACCGACATGGTGGACCACGTGAGTCTGACGGTAGAAGCCTTCCTCGACATCAGCGCCATCCTCAGTACCGAGACGCATGTCGAAGAAATGCTGCAGCAGGTGCTGGAGAAGTTCGTGCAGGCCACGCGCTGCGACGGTGGCGCGGTCTATCTGTGGCAGCGCGAGGGCAGCCAGATGCAGCGGGCTGCGGCCTATGGCCAGCAATGCGGCCTGGCCGACAGCATGGCTTATGACGAGCAGGGCGCAGAGGCTGCCGGGGCCGCTTGTGCACTTGAAGCACGCGAGACCGAGGATGGCCGCCTGCGGGTGGAGCTGGATCTGCGTGGCCGCGATGGCTCGCTTGAAGGTCTGCTGGTGCTCATGCACGCCCATGACAGCGCCCACGAGGATCCGCGCTTCCTGGCCTTTGCGCGGCGTCTTTCGGGCATGCTGGCCGTGGCCATCGAGACACGTCAGCTGATCGCCGCACAAAAGGCGCTGCTGGAGTCCCTGATCCGTCTCATGGCCGATGCCATCGATGCGAAGAGTCCCTACACCGGTGGCCACTGCGAGCGGGTACCGCACCTGGCCATCCAGTTGGTGGACCGGCTGGCGCAGGAAGACCAGGGCCGCTATGCCGACTTCCGGCTCGACGAAGACCAGCGCTATGCCTTCCAGCTGGCCGCGCTGCTGCACGACTGCGGCAAGGTCACCAGTCCCGAGCACATCGTGGACAAGGCCACCAAGCTGGAAGTGATCCACAACCGCATCCATGAAGTGCGCATGCGCTTCGAGGTTCTGTGGCGTGATGCCGAACTGGATCTGCTGCGCGAGCTCTACACCACCCTGCCCCCGGCCCAGGCCGAAGCCTGGCGCGTGCAGCTGCAACAGCGCCGACAGCAGTTGCGCGAGGATTTTGCCTTTGTCGCGCAGTGCAATGTTGGCGGCGAGGCCATGTCGGACGAGGCCATCGCACGCCTGCGCCAGATCGCCACGCAGACCTGGCAGCGTCATTTCGATGACAGCCTGGGTCTGGCTGACGAAGAGAGCCGGCGGCTCGCCGCCGCGCGTGGCGCTCAGGTGCAGCAGGTGCTTCCCTGCACCGAGCAGTTGCTGGCCGATCGTCCCGAGCACGAGGTGGCCTGGGAAGAGGGGCACCGCCCGCCGGTTGAACGGGGCGATCCGCGCAATACTCTGGGCTTCGACATGCGCTTGCCGCAGGTCCGGCAGAACATGGGCGAGCTGCACAACCTGACGGTACGGCGCGGCACGCTGACCGAGGAAGACCGCTTCGCCATCAACAACCACATCGTGCAGACGCTGGTGATGTTGAAGCGCCTGCCGTGGCCGGACTCGCTCAAGAGCGTGCCCGATACCGCTGCCAATCATCACGAGAAGATGGATGGCAGCGGTTATCCGCGCCGCCTGCGCGCAGCCGAACTGCCCTTGCAGGACAGGGTGATGGCGCTGGCCGACGTCTTCGAAGCGCTGACCGCAGCGGACCGTCCTTACAAGCCGGCCAAGACCTTGTCGGAATCGCTGCGCATCATGGCCAGGATGTGCCGGGAGCAGCATCTGGATACGGAACTGTTCCGCTACTTCCTGCACAGTGGCTTGTGGCGCAGTTATGCCGATGAACTGCTGAGGGCGGAGCAGCGGGATGCGGTGGATATTGCGGCCATTGAAGACCTGCTTGACCCGCAGCCTGCCTGAATCCCGTGATGCGAAGCGTGAGTCCGCTTTCAGCGTAGAATTTGTGCACCTGTGTTTGGCGTCTCGCGCGTGACACACTTGCGCCGATGTGCCGTACCGATCAACTGTTGCCATGTGCTCCCGATCATGACTTGCAAAATTTTCTGGTCCGCTCCCTACCAGACCGAACTCGATACGATGATCAGCGCCGTTGATGGGGACCGGGTCCAAGTGGCGCAGACGATCTTTTTCGCTTTTTCCGGTGGGCAGGAGAGTGACGTCGGTACGCTGGGCGGCCATCCCGTGCTGCAGGCGGAGAAGCGCGAGCAAGACATCGTCTACACGCTGCCATCGGGCCATGGACTTCAGGTCGGCGATGCGGTTCGCCTGCAGATCGACTGGGCGCGGCGCTATCGCCTGATGCGCCTGCACTTCGCGGCCGAGATGGTGTTGCAGCTGGTCTACCAGATGCGTCCCGGCATCGAACGCATCGGCGCGCATATTGCCGTGGACAAGGCGCGCGTGGACTTCGCCAGCGAAACCAGCCTGGCCCCGCTGTTCCCGGCCATCGAGGCGGCGGCGCGGCAACTGGTGGCGGCGGACCGGCCCATCGTCACGGCCTTCAGCGACGAAGCGGCCGGGCGGCGTTACTGGGAAGTGGAAGGATTTGCGCGCATGGCCTGCGGCGGTACGCACCCACGCACCACTGCCGAAGTGGGAACGATACGGCTCAAGCGCAAGAATACCGGGCGCGGCAAGGAGCGCATCGAGATTCTGTTGGATGAGCTTGGGCAGGCGTGAAGAAGGAAATACCAGGCCGTTTCGAAAACAAGATCATCATCAGGGCCAACAAACCCTGGCAGGAGCCACACATCATGAGCGAACGTCGCGTCCCTCCCGTCGGTCCGGTCCGTGGTATCCGTCCACTCTCCGAGGTGGGTATCAAGAGGACTTATTTCCGGCAATTGAATCAATGGCGCAAAATGTCCGAGCAATATGCCAAAGCCAGGAAGGCGCGTGAGACCAAGGAGCAGGATAAATAAATTGCGCAACGGAATTGGCTCAGGATCAACAAGCCAATCTGACCGCACCAAGGTTTGCCCGCGCAATAGAATCCCGCGTAAAATACCGGCTCTCGCGGGTGTAGCTCAATGGTAGAGCAGAAGCTTCCCAAGCTTAAGACGAGGGTTCGATCCCCTTCACCCGCTCCAGATCGCTTCCCTGCGGCCCTCTTCGCCCGTCCCTGACCGGCGCGACTGTGCGGGCCGCGCCTCAATTGCTTCGAGTCATCCATGTCTGAAAACAAATCCGGCAAGCCGCTGTTCTACGATCCCAGCGAGCGCCGCATCCGCAGTTTCGTCACCCGCGCCGGGCGCGTGTCGGTCGCGCAAGGACGCGCACTGGAAGAACTCGGACCGCGCTTCCTCGTCCCCTACGACAAGGCCCCGCTGGACCTGGATGCCACCTTCGCACGCCAGGCACCGACCATCCTCGAAATCGGCTTCGGCATGGGCGAAACCAGCGCCAAGATCTCGGCCCTGATGCCCGAGAAAAACTTCATCGGCGTCGAAGTCCATACCCCCGGCGTGGGCAGCTACCTCAAGCTGATCGGCGAAGGCCAGCTGGAAAACGTCCGCATCATCCAGCACGATGCCGTCGAAGTGCTCACCAACATGATCGCCCCCGAGTCCCTGGCCGGCGTGCATGTGTTCTTCCCCGATCCCTGGCACAAGGCGCGCCACAACAAGCGCCGCCTGATCCAGTCGCCCCTGGTGCAACTGATCAGCACCCGCCTGGCCCCCGGTGGCTATCTCCACTGCGCCACCGACTGGGAAGAATATGCCATCCAGATGCTCGAAGTCCTGTCGGCCGAACCGACCCTGAAAAATACCGCGACCGATCCGTCCGGCTACGTCCCGCGTCCGCATTACCGCGATACCACCAAGTTCGAAAACCGCGGCCTGCGCCTGGGTCATGGCGTGTGGGATCTGGTGTTCGAAAAGCGCGCCTGAATACCTGCGCCGCATGCACGATTGAAACTCTCGAACGTGCATGCAGCAGATGATGAGCAAAAGTGATCACCGACAGGAATCCCTCCGGGGATGATCAAAAGCGATCACCTGGAGTGATCACCCGAAGTTCAGCAGAGGACCAGCAGAAGACCCGCAAAAATGCGCTTCAATGGCATGCCACCAAGGCATGCCATTTTTATTTCTGTTTTTGTTTCCATGGCCATTGCCATTGCCATTGTTTGCGATGGCTTCACTGGAGCTTGAAGACCGCCACCGCGCGCGACAGCGACTCCGCCTGGAACTGCAGGCTTTCTGCTGCTGCCGCCGCTTCTTCCACCAGCGCCGCATTCTGCTGCGTGACACCGTCCATCTGCACCACGGCCTTGTTGACTTCATCGATGCCGGCGCTCTGCTCGCGGTTGGCGACATTGATGTCATCCATGATGGCAGCCACCTTGTGGATGGCGCTGATGATCTCGTCCATGGTGCCGCCCGCGCCATTGACCAGCGCCGACCCGGCATTGATCTTGTCGACCGAATCATCGATCAGTGCCTTGATCTCACCCGCCGCCGTGGCACTGCGCTGGGCCAGGCTGCGCACTTCCGAGGCCACCACGGCAAACCCGCGGCCCTGCTCCCCTGCACGCGCGGCCTCCACCGCCGCATTGAGCGCCAGAATGTTGGTCTGGAAGGCAATGCCATCAATGACGCTGATGATCTCGACGATGCGATGAGAACTCTCCTCGATGGCCTGCATGGTCTGGACCACCGCCCCCACCATCTCGCCCCCCTTGCGCGCCACCCCCGAGGCCTGGTCCGCCAGTTGATGAGCCTCATGGGTGTTCTCGGCATTCTTCTGCACGGTAGAGGTGATCTCTTCCATCGAGGCCGCGGTCTCTTCGAGCGAGCCCGCCTGCTCTTCGGTGCGCTCGGAGAGGTCACGGTTGCCGCTGGCAATCTGGGTAGCCGCCACCGTGATGGCACCGGTGCCGCCGCGTACTTCGGAGACAATGCCGGCCAGGTTGTCGTTCATCTCCTTGAGCGAGCGCAACAGCTGCGCGGTCTCGTCCTTGCCGCGAATGACGACCTGTGAACGCAGATCGCCCGCGGCTACCGTCTGCGCAATCTGCACCGCTTCGCCAAGCGGACGCACGATGCTGCGCACCAGTGTCCAGGTGATGGCCAGGCCCAGCAGCAGCGACAGGCTGATCGAAAGCAGCAACAGCACACGCGCCTGCTGAAAGTCGGAGAGACTGTCGGCATTGACAGCGTCGCGCTTCTTGCGGCTCTGTTCGAGGACCGCCGTGACGATGTCGTCGATCATCTTGGTCGGTAGCCGGTCAACCCCCTTGACCTGCGCATCCACCCGCCCGACCGCGGCCGGATCGTCGGAGGCGTAGAGCTTGAGGGCCTCCAGGTAGCGATCAAGCAGCTCGGCGTGGGCTTGCCTGGCCTTGCGGACTGTCCCTGCATCCATGCCGATGCGCGGCATCAGCGCTTCGAGGGAACTGAGCTGCTTCTGGGTGGCGGCGCTTTCATCGATGAAAGCCTGACGATACTTGGTGAAGGCCGCAGGGTCCTTGCCGCGCAGCAAGGTATTTTTCCACTCCTGCACCTGAATCTTGAATTGCACCTGCGCACTGCGGGCGGCGTCCACCGCCTGCTCGATGAGCGCGCCGGTTTCCATGGCCTGTGCGCCCTGCCCGTAGACTTCGCCGAGCACCATCACGCCGCGTACACCGACAAAGGCGATGGCCGCCAGCAACAGCGCCGACAGCATGCCCAGACGTACGCCTATCTTCAGATCATTGAGTTTCATGCGGCCCCCCCGGCTCACCTTCGTTGGTGTTGAACTCGATTCCCCGTCGTCGATGATATCGCCAGGCAGCCGCTGCAAGCTCACGAAATGGCCGGTAAAAGTGCTTTATGAAGGAAAGCTGTGTTGCACCTGCAACGCAGGCCGCAAACGCCCGTCAGGACGCCACGGCGATAATGCAGTCAGGCAAGGAAATGAAGAGAATTGACGATGATCGAACGGCGTCCGATCAGGTGCCGGCCGACTCCATGTCGGCAATCAGGGCGATGATCTGGGCGCCATAGGTCTCCAGTTTCTTCTCACCCACGCCGGTGACGTGGCGCAGCGCATCCAGCGACTGCGGCCGCGCCTTGGCGATCTCGCGCATGGTGGCATCGTGGAAGATGACGTAGGCCGGCACGTTGTGTTCGCGCGCCGTCTCCACGCGCCACCAGCGCAGCTTCTCGAAGAGCGCCTGTTCTTCGCTGCTGAGGTTGGTCTCGACGAAGCCGGAGCGCTGCGAGCTGCGCTTGGCCTTCTCCGGCTTGCGGTAGCGGCGCAACTGCACCTGCTGCTCGCCGCGCAGTACCGGGCGGGCGGCTTCGGTGAGCTTCAGGGCGCTGTAGTTCTCGGCGTCCACGGTCAGCAGACCCAGGGCGATCACCTGGCGCAGGATGGCACGCCATTCAGCCTCGCCGCGATCACTGCCGACACCAAAGACGGAAAGCTGGTCGTGACGCCACTGCTTGACGCGTTCGCCATCGATGCCGCGCAGCACCTCGATCACATGGCCGGGCGCAAAGCGCTGCTCGACGCGGTAGACGGTAGAGAGCAGCTTCTGCACCTCGACCGTGGCATCGAAGGAAACCGGTGGCGTGAGGCAGGTATCGCAATTGCCGCAGGGGCTGGATTGCTCGCCAAAATAATCCAGCAGGTGCACGCGCCGGCAGTGCAAGGTCTCGCACAGAGACAGCATGGCGTCGAGCTTGGTGCCGAGCACGCGCTTGAAGGTTTCGTCGGCTTCGGATTCGTCGATCATGCGGCGCTGCTGCACCACATCCTGCAGGCCATAGGCCATCCAGGCGTCGGCAGGCAGGCCGTCGCGGCCGGCGCGTCCGGTTTCCTGGTAATAGCCTTCCACGCTCTTGGGCAGGTCGAGGTGGCAGACGAAGCGCACGTCGGGCTTGTCGATGCCCATGCCGAAGGCGATGGTGGCCACCATCACGATCTTGTCTTCGCGCAGAAAGCGCGCCTGGTTCCTGGTGCGCAGCGCATAGTCCATGCCGGCGTGATAGGCCAGCGCATTGAGGCCCTCGCCGCGCAGGAACTCGGCAGTCTCCTCGACCTTCTTGCGCGAGAGACAGTAGACGATGCCGGCATCGTCCGGATGTTCGCTCTTGATGAAGTCCAGCAACTGCTTGCGGCCGTTGGCCTTCTCGACGATCTGGTAACGGATGTTGGGACGGTCGAAGGAGGAAACGAACTGGCGCGCATCTTCCAGTTGCAGGCGGTGGATGATTTCTTCGCGGGTCTGCTGGTCGGCGGTGGCCGTCAGCGCGATGCGCGGCACCTGCGGGAAGCGCTCGTGCAGGATGGAGAGCTTGATGTATTCCGGACGGAAATCATGGCCCCATTGCGAGACGCAGTGCGCTTCATCGATGGCGAACAGCGAGATGCGGGCCGACTCCAGCAACTCCAGACAGCGCGGCGTCATGAGGCGTTCTGGGGCGACATAGAGCAGATCCAGATCCCCCTGACGCAGGCGCCGCTCGATTTGCAGGGCTTCGTCGAAACTCTGGGTGGAATTGAGGAAGGCGGCGCGCACCCCGACTTCGGCCAAGGCATCGACCTGGTCCTGCATCAGCGCGATCAGCGGCGAGACCACCACGCCCGTGCCCGCGCGCAGCAACGCCGGGACCTGGTAGCAGAGCGATTTGCCGCCGCCGGTGGGCATGAGCACCAAGGCATCCCCGCCACCGGCGACGTGCTGGACGATCTCGCCCTGATGACCGCGAAAGGACGAGTAGCCGAACACCGTTTCCAGCACGTGCAGTGCACGTTCCTGCTGGGTGGCGCCGGGAGGCAGGGAATCGAAATCGACCATGGAGAAACCTGAAGCTGCTGCGTAGCAAAGGCGCTATTTTATTGCAGCCAGCCCCGTGACACCGCCAACAACAGGAAAACACCCAGCGCAGCTCGATAGACGATGAAGGGCCATGTCGAGAAACGCTCCAGGAATTTCATCAAGCCCCAGATGGCGACAAAAGCCGAGACACTTGCCACGACCAGGCCGAACAGCAGCACGCCCCAGGCTTGCAGCGGGATATGCGCATGCAGCAGCACGGCCAGCTCTTTCAAGCCAGCCAGCGCGATGGCAGGCAAACCCAGCAGGAAGGAAAAGCGCGCGGCTTCCTCGCGACGGAAATTCAGGAACAGCGCGGCGGTGAGCGTGGAGCCGGAACGCGAGACCCCCGGGATGAGCGCACCGACCTGTGCCAGCCCGACGATCATGGCATCGCGCAGGCGCATCTGGTCGACACTGCGGCGATGGCGGCAGACCAGTTCCGAGATCGCCAGCAGCACCGCCATGACGATGCAGGACCAGCCGATCACGGAGAGGCTGCGCAGCGGCGAGCCGCAGGCGTTGAGCACGTGCGACAAGGCCAGTCCGGCAATGCCGATGGGAATGGTGGCCAGGAGAATGGCCACGGCCAGCCTGAACATGGGATCGGTGAAATCGCGGCGACGCCAGGCAGCCAGGCTGCCACCGGTCACCGCCGTCACATCGCGCCGGAAGTAGCTGATCACGGCGGCCAGCGCCGCCAGCTGCATGGCGGCGGAAAAGGCCGAGCCCGGATCATGCCAGCCCAGGAAGGCCGGTACCACGCGCATGTGGGCGGTCGAGGAAATGGGGAGCAGTTCGGTGATGCCCTGGACGATGCCGAGAAAACCGATCTGCGCGTAACTGAGGGAGGCAAAGCCGATATCAAGCCCGGCGCTGCAGACGTTGGCCATGGGGTGTGCTCTGAAGGGAGTTGGCGAAAAGAATGTTGTGAACCGGTGCCGGCAGCAAGGCCGGCCACGGGTGCTGCAGTGTACCGCGCCCGCCGGGGCGCTGGCTGACAGGCGCCTGACGCCCGCACAGGCATGCGCTGTGCGATGTCAGGCGCCGGTGGATCACTCCACCCAGGCGACCACGCCGGTATAGGCAGTCACCAGGACGATGATGCCGAAGACGATGCGATACCAGGCGAAGATGGTGAAATCGTGCGAGCTGATGTAGCGCAACAACCAGCGCACGCACAGGAAGGCCGAGACGAAGGCGGCCACGGTGCCCACGGTGAACAGCGGCACGTCGGCGGCCGACAGCAGGGCGCGTTCCTTGTAGAGCGAATAGAGGGTGGCGGCGAAGAGCGTGGGGATGGCCAGGAAGAACGAAAACTCGGTGGCCGCCTTGCGCGACAGGCCGAACATCATGCCGCCGATGATGGTGGCGCCCGAGCGGCTGGTACCGGGGATCAGGGCGAAGGCCTGGGCGATGCCGACCTTGAGGGCGTCCAGGGCGGTCATGTCGTCTACCGTTTCGACGCGGGCCGAGGCCATGCTCATGCGGTCCTTGTTGCGACGCTCCACCCACAGGATGATGAGGCCGCCGACGATGAAGGCGATCGCCACCGAGACCGGGTTGAACAGCATTTCCTTGATGCGGCGACTGAACAGCAGGCCCAGGATGGCCGCCGGCAGAAAGGCGATGATCAGGTTGATCACCAGGCGCTGCGCCTTGCGGTCGGTGAACAAGCCGGTCAACACGGCAGCGATGCGCGCACGGTACTCCCAGCACACCGCCAGGATGGCGCCGGCCTGGATGACGATCTCGAAGACGTCGGCCTTGTCCTTGGAAAATTCGGGACCCGTGAACTGCAACAGGCTGTTGGTCAGGATCAGGTGGCCGGTGGAGGAAATGGGCAGGAATTCGGTCAGGCCTTCGACGATGCCCATGATGAGCGCCTTGAGCGCGAGGAGAGTGTCCATACGGGTGCTGTGAGTGGCTGTGGTGGTGGGGTTGAAGGGAAATGAAGGAAATTGCTGCTACCGGGCCCGAAAGCCCGCCAATTCGGCCCTCCGGGCGCCTGGATACGCAAACGGGTGAAGCAATCTCCCGTTTTTGGGTGGCCGGCAACCGTCAAGCACGGTCACGGGGCCGCCCAAACCCGGGCAGGACGGTTTGCGTTGCCATCAAGCGGCCTTTGGACCTCACCTGTATGCAGAAAGTGCACTCGGTGCGCTGCAACAAAAGCGGATTTTACCTTAGCAGGGTGACAAAACTCGCGTTTTCCTGTCAGCCATTCGCACGAAGCTGACTTTTCATTCATCCCGTCCCCTGCGGGGCAGGAGCGGGATCTTTCGCCGGGACCCGGATCAGGACACATCGGCCCCGTATCAGCGCTCATTTGATGCCAAACTCGCCAGATGATGCCGATCCGTGGTACAAAGGCAGGGTTCCTCCCTCCCTTTTATCGATTCAGGAGCAGCGGTGCATCATCGACACGAAGAAAGTACTGCCGATCTGAAGGAGCTGACCACCATCGCTCCCATCAGCCGTGAAGCCCATGCCGCCCACCTCAAGGAAAAGGTGGATACCCGGCGGCTCATCGAGGATATTCGCGAAGAAGCGCGACGGCGGCGCGAGGAAGCCTTCTAGAGCGGCGTCCTGCCGCCTCGGGCGTCCTCTTCCGGTCGCCGGCCAGCCTTGCTGCCCGGCGAGGTCAGCGTCTCCAGTTCACTGAGCCAGGTAATGGCCTGGCTGCGGTTCTGCCCACACATCTCCGGCGAAGGCTGCAAGCCGGCGCAGAAGGCCGGACGCTCCGGCTGGCCGAAGATCTTGCAGCGCATGTCCTCCCCCAGTTGCACACAGGGCACATTGGCCGGCTTGCCATGCGGCATGCCGGGAATCGGGCTGGTGATGGAGGGGGCGATGCAGCAGGCGCCGCATGCGTCTCGGCAGTTCATGGGCTTTCCTGGTGGCCGGTGGTACGCGGGGACTGCATTGTAGTGCATCGTGCTCTCTGCGGCATGCGTGGAGGGCTTGCGCTGCTCGCTTGACGCCGGCGCGATTTGCCACTTACAGTGCCCCGTCCCGGTAATCTTGTTTCTCATGTCAGCATCGGCCAAAGAACCGCGTTGGGAACGACGCAAGCAGGACCGCCCCCAGGAGTTGCTGGCGGCGGCTCTGGAGTTGTTCGTCGAACGCGGCTATGCCGCCACCCGCCTGGAAGACGTGGCGGCCCGCGCGGGCGTCTCCAAGGGCACGCTCTATCTCTACTTCGACGGCAAGGAAAGCCTCTTCAAGTCGGTGGTGCGTACCAACATGCTGCCCCTGCTGGACCAGGCCGAGGCGCGCATCGAGGGCCATGCCGGCAGCAGCGGCGAACTGCTGCGCGAGCTCATCATGCACTGGTGGCAGGCCGCCTCGCACTCCGGCGTGATGGGTATTGCCAAGCTGATGGTGGCCGAATCCGGCAACTTCCCCGAGCTGGCGCGCTTCTACCATGACGAGATCACCGCCCGCGGCGACGCCACGGTGGTACGCGTGCTCGAACGCGGCATGGCGCGCGGGGAATTTCGCCGCATCGATGCCCAGGCGATGAAGAAGGTCATCATCGCCCCCCTCATCATGCTGATGCTATGGGAACGCTCACTCGCACCCTGCGCGGCCGATCCCATCGATCCGCAAGCCTACCTGCAGAGCATGATCGACCTCTGCCTGAATGGACTGAACACCTGATGCCAGCCTGACACGCTCGCATTGCATTGAGGAAAACCCGCAACACAAGCCGGCCGCTGGGCTTATTCCCCCACAGATGGGCTGATTAGGGCGGCGGTGTTTGCTAAAATGCTGCCTTTCCGTCGCAATTGATTAATCGAGCCACCGCCATGAATATCGAACAAGCCCGCTTCAACATGATCGAGCAGCAAATCCGCCCCTGGAACGTGCTGGCGCAGGATGTGCTGGACCTGCTGATGGTCGTCAAGCGAGAAGAATTCGTCCCGGCCGCCTATCGCAGCCTGGCTTTCTTCGACACCGAGATCCCGCTGCCGGGTGGTGAAAACATGCTGGCTCCCAAGATCGAAGCGCGCATCCTGCAGGAAGCCAATGTGAAGAAGCACGAATACGTGCTGGAAATCGGCGCAGGCTCGGGCTACATGGCGGCCCTGCTGGCCCACAAGGCCCGTCACGTGACGACCGTGGAAATTTCCCCCGAACTGAAGGCCCTGGCCGAGCAGAACCTGGCCGACTACGGCCTGGCCAATGTGGACGTGCAACTGGGCAATGGCGCGCAGGGCTGGACCGGTGCCGACGGCAAGGCAGCTGAATACGACGTCATCGTCATCTCCGGCTCGCTGCCGGTGCTGCCGGAAGCCTTCGGCAAGCAGCTCAAGATCGGTGGCCGCCTGCTGGCCATCGTCGGCTCGGCCCCGGTGATGGAACTGCAACTGATTACCCGCACCTCGGAACACGCCTTCGAGACCGTCAATATCGTGGAAACCCTGGCCAAGCCGCTGCATGCAGCGATTACGCCGTCCCACTTCACGTTCTGAGCCGGCAGGCCGAGACAGGAAAGCATCATGGAGCATATCTCTGCCCCGGAACTGGCGGCCTGGATCAACGATCCGGATCGCCCCACGCCCCTGCTGCTGGATGTGCGCGAGCCCTGGGAACACCAGACCTGCCACATCACCGGTTCGCAGCTGGTCCCGATGAACACCATTCCCGGCCGCTTCTCGGAGCTCGATGAAGAGCAGCCGGTGGTCTGCATCTGCCATCACGGCGGACGCAGCATGCAGGTGGCGGCCTTCCTGGAGCGCCAGGGCTTTACCAGGGTGATCAACCTGAGCGGCGGCGTACATGCCTGGGCCAATGAGGTCGACCCCGCGATGCCGACCTACTGATCCGGTCTATCGCTTCATATCGCACTCTGGCCGGCGGGCGTCATGCACATGGCGCAGGCCGACCAGACGGGGGCCGGGTTCTCCGGCCTGCCTGATTTTCCCTGTTTTTTTGCTTTTTACTTCATATCGCCTGAGAACCGCCCGGGTCTTGAGGGATTCAGTCCGGCTGCACCTTCTGCAGGGACGGCGCGGTCTTGAGGGTATGGAGCGAGGCCGCCAGGATGCGTTCGCCGTCCTTGACCAGGTCGAAGCTGTCCGGCGAAAAGAACCAGTCGGTGAGCAAGCCACTGAAGGTGGCATGCGCCGCCAGGCAGGCCAGGCGGATATCCAGCGTGACCGGAAGCTGACCGCGCGCAACCGCGTTGAGCAGGATCTGCTCCAGTCGCAACAGCCCATCCACATGGCATTCGCGCTGGCGGATGAGGATGGGGTCGTGGGCGTCGGCGAATTCGCACTTGTTGAAGATGATGTCGAACACGCGCCGGCAGCGCTCGTCCGTCGCAGCCATGGTCAGCACATAGACACCGCTGCGCAGGAACTGGCCCAGCGGATCTGCGACCTGCGGGCTGGCGTTCTCCTCCAGTACCGCTTCCATGGGCAGGCGCACGCGCTCGCACATGGCGTCGAACAGATCGCTCTTGTTCTTGAAATGCCAGTAGATGGCCCCGCGCGTGACCTCGGCCGCCTTGGCCACGTCGGCCAGCGAGGTCTGGGAGACGCCGCGCTCATGAAACACCTGCTCGGCCGCATCAAGGATGCGGGAACGGGTTTCCAGCGCTTCTTCCTTGGTCGATCGGGCCATGTCAGCAAGCTCCGGCAGAAAGAACGATGACGCCGCCCATCAGGCCCGCCATCCCATGCGCATGTTGCAAATGCACATCATCCGGCGCGGACGCATATTCGTCAAAGGCTTCATGTGCGCAGCAATGGTCATGAAGAAATAAGTGAGATTCATGCACAATATCAGGGCCTCTGTTTCGTCTTCCTGGCAGCGCGGCAACACCCGCTGTGCAGAGGGAAGAGCTCAGGTTCTCGGCAGCGAAGACGGCATCTGAGTCCCTTTCGCACGGAAATGCAAGGTATCGCTCATATTTTGCTACGCCGTCTCGAACAATTTTGTTAAATTAATGTGATGTTGAGAAGAAATACATACATTCATGGATGTATGTATAATAGCATCCGCTTCAAGTCCCTGCCGTTCATCAAGTGCAAAAAAATTCATCACCCTGGCCGCGAGGCCGGTGGGGATCTTTTGCATTGCAACAACCTGCGCCCTGGAACATCCATCCCCTCCGACTGTGGATGACAGGGTCAGCATCATCGTCGTGACCGGTTCTACGGCATTCGTTTCATCGCCGCCCTGGCGGCTTCAACTTTACTTTCGTGCGAGATATCTATGAGCTCAGTCAGTCGTTTCACGCGCCTCACCATGACCGTCGCCGTTGCCGCCGCGCTGGTTGCCTGCGGACAGAAACCCGCCGCGCAAGGCGGCCCGATGCCGCCGGCCGAAGTCTCGGTGGTGACCATCACCCCGCAGCGCGTGGCCATCACCAATGAACTGCCGGGCCGGGTGGAAGCCTTCCGCGTGGCGCAGGTACGCGCACGGGTGGCGGGCATCGTGCAAAAGCGCGTCTTCAAGGAAGGCAGCGAGGTCAAGGCAGGCCAGGTGCTCTTCAAGATCGATCCGGCCCAGTACAAGGCCAGCCTGGAAAGCGCACAGGCCACGCTGGCACGCGCCCAGGCCAACCTGACCCAGACTTCGCTGACCGCGCAGCGCTACAAGCCGCTGGTGGAAGTCAATGCCGTCTCCAAGCAAGAATATGACAACGCCGTGGCGGCCCAGAAGCAGGCCGAAGCCGACGTGGCCGCCGGCAAGGCGGCCGTGCAGACGGCCAGCCTGAACCTGGGCTATGCCACCGTGACCTCGCCCATCTCCGGCCGTATCGGCCGCGCGCTGGTGACCGAGGGCGCCCTGGTGGGCCAGGGGGATGCCACCCAGCTGGCCCTGGTGCAGCAGCTCGATCCGATCTATGTCAACGTGACCCAGTCCAGCGCCGATCTGTTGAGGCTGCAGCAGGCCATGGCGGCCGGCCAGTTGAAGAAGGTCGGCGACAACAAGGCCAGCGTGACCCTGGTGCTGGAAAACGGCCAGCCCTACGACCAGCCGGGCAAGCTGCTGTTCTCCGATGTGAGTGTGGATGAAAGCACCGGTTCGGTCTCGCTGCGCGCCGAATTCCCCAATCCCAAGCGCCTGCTGCTGCCGGGGACCTATGTGCGGACCAAGATCGAGCAGGCTGTCGATGAGCAGGCTCTGCTGGTGCCGCAACAGGCTGTGATGCGCGACGCCGGCGGTTCGATCGTGATGGTGGTCAATGCCGAGAACAAGGTCGAACCGCGTCCGGTCAAGACCGGCGGCGCACGCGGCAACAACTGGCAGATTCTCGATGGCTTGAAGGAAGGTGATCGCGTGATCGTGGAGGGTCTGCAGAAGGTCCGCCCGGGCGCCACCGTCAAGCCGGTCCAATGGAGTCCCGCGGGCGCTCCCGCCGCTGCTGCCGGCCAGCCGGCCAAGCAGGACGCGAGTGCCCAACCGAAAGCTAACTAAGAGGCTGCAGATGGGAAAGTTCTTTATTGATCGCCCCGTATTTGCGTGGGTGCTAGCGATCTTCATCATGCTGGCCGGTGCGCTGGCCATCACCGGCTTGCCGGTATCCCAGTACCCCAACATTGCGCCGCCGACCATTGTGGTCACGGCCACCTATCCGGGTGCAACCGCACAGACCCTGGACGATTCGGTGACCAGCCTGATCGAACAGGAAATGAACGGCGCCGACGGCCTGCAATACATCGAGTCGCAAAGCCAGGCCAACGGCCAGGTGCAGATCACCATCACCTTCTCGCCGGAAACCAATCCGGACCTGGCGGCGGTGGATGTGCAGAACCGCTTGAAGCGCGTCGAGGCCCGCCTGCCGGCGGCCGTGACGCAACAGGGCGTGCAGGTGACCAAGTCGCGTTCCAACTTCCTGCTCTTCATCGGTTTGTCTTCCACCGATGGCAAGCTTGATCCGGTGGCGCTGGGTGACTATCTGTCGCGCAATGTCCTGAACGAAATCAAGCGCGTGCCCGGTGTCGGTCAGGCGCAGCTGTTCGGTACCGAACGCGCCATGCGCATCTGGATCGACCCGAACAAGCTGATCGGCCTGAGCCTGACTCCGGCCGACGTAACGGCGGCCATCCAGGCACAGAACGCACTGGTGGCCGGCGGTACCCTGGGCGCCTTGCCCAGCCCGGGCACCCAGCAGATCGCCGCCACCGTGGTGGTGAACGGTCAGCTGACCTCGCCCGAGCAGTTCGGCAACATCGTGCTGCGCGCCAATGCCGATGGCTCCAGCGTACGCCTGCGCGATGTGGCCCGCATCGAAGTCGGTGGCCAGAGCTATGACACGTCCGGTCGCCTGGATGGCAAGCCGTCCTCCTTCATCGGCGTGCAGCTCTCGCCCACTGCCAATGCGCTGGGTACTGCCACGGCCGTGCACAAGAAGATGGAAGAGCTGTCCAAGTACTTCCCGGCGGGCGTGAAATACACCATCCCGTACGACACTTCCAAGTTCGTCAAGATCTCGATCGAGGAAGTGGTCAAGACCCTGATCGAAGCCATCGTGCTGGTGTTCCTGGTGATGTTCCTGTTCTTGCAGAACATCCGCTACACCATCATCCCGACCATCGTGGTGCCGGTGGCGCTGTTGGGGACCTTTGCCACGCTGCTGCTGTTCGGCTTCTCGATCAACGTGCTGACCATGTTCGGCATGGTGCTGGCCATCGGTATCCTGGTCGATGACGCCATCGTGGTGGTGGAGAACGTCGAACGCATCATGAGCGAGGAAGGTCTCTCGCCTGCCGACGCCACCCGCAAGGCCATGGGTCAGATCAGCGGCGCGCTGATCGGTATCACCCTGGTGCTCATCGCAGTGTTCATCCCGATGGCCTTCTTCGGTGGCGCGGTGGGGGCGATCTATCGCCAGTTCTCGCTGTCGATGGTGGCCTCGATGGTGTTCTCGGTGCTGATGGCCTTCACGCTCACGCCGGCGCTGTGCGCGACCATCCTCAAGCCGGTGGAAAAGGGGCATCACCACGAGAAGAAGGGCTTCTTCGGCTGGTTCAACCGCAAGTTCAACACCACCGCCAATGGCTACCAGGGCTTGATCGCTCGCATGCTGGGCAAGGCCGGGCGCTACATGATCGTCTACGTGGTCATCGTGGCGTGCGTGGGCCTGCTGTATGTGCGCCTGCCGGCATCCTTCCTGCCCAACGAAGACCAGGGCTACATCATCACCAACGTGCAGCTGCCGCCGGGCGCGAGTACCGCGCGTACTACCGAGGTGGTCAAGCAGATCGAGCAGTACTATCTCAAGGATCCGGCGGTGGAGCATGCCATTGCGGTGCTGGGTTACTCGTTCTCCGGTAATGGCCAGAACGCGGCACTGGTGTTTACTCCGCTGAAGGACTGGTCCGAGCGCGACAAGTCGCAATCGGCTGATGCGATTGCTCACAAGGCATTCGGCACCTTCTCGCGGATCAAGGATGCGATCGTCTTCCCGCTGAACCCGCCGCCGATTCCGGAACTGGGCAATGCGACCGGCTTCACCTTCCGTCTGCAGGACCGCGCCGGTCTGGGTCACGCTGCACTGGTGCAGGCCCGCAACCAGATCCTGGGCATGGCGGCCCAGAGCAAGGTGCTGGCCGGGGTGCGTCCGGAAGGTCTGGAAGATGCGCCGCAGCTGCAACTGGACATCGACCGCGACAAGGCCAATGCGCTGGGCGTACCGTTCTCGACGATCAACAGCGTGCTCTCCACGGCGCTGGGTTCGGCCTATGTGAACGATTTCCCCAACCAGGGCCGTCAGCAGCGCGTGATCGTGCAGGCCGATGCCAATCGCCGCCTGCAACCTGAAGATCTGACCAACTTGTACGCCCGCAACGCCAATGGCGGCATGGTGCCCTTCTCGGCCTTCGTGACCGCGAAGTGGATCAATGGTCCGGTGCAGCTGATCCGCTACAACGGCTATCCGGCCATGAAGATCGCCGGCGGTGCAGCCCCTGGCCGCAGTACCGGTGAAGCCATGGCCGAGATGGAATCCTTCGTGACCAAGCTGCCGCCGGGCTTCGGTTTCGAATGGACCGGCCAGTCGCTGGAAGAAAAGACCTCCGGCAACCAGGCCCCTGCCCTGTATGCGCTGTCGCTGATCGCGGTGTTCCTGGTGCTGGCCGCCTTGTATGAAAGCACCTCGATTCCGCTGGCGGTGATGCTGGTGGTGCCGCTGGGTATCCTGGGTGCGCTGCTTGGGGTGACGCTGCGCGCCATGCCCAACGACGTTTACTTCAAGGTGGGGATGATTGCAGTGGTGGGTCTGTCGGCCAAGAACGCGATTCTGATCATCGAGTTCGCCAAGGATCTGCAAGCGCAAGGCAAGGGCCTGATCGAAGCGACGCTGGAAGCGGTACACCTGCGCTTCCGTCCCATCATCATGACCTCGCTGGCCTTCATTCTTGGCGTGTTGCCGCTGGCCATCGCCTCCGGTGCCGGTTCTGCCAGCCAGCGCGCCATTGGTACCGGCGTGATGGGCGGCATGATTACCGCCACCGTGCTGGCAGTGTTCCTGGTGCCGATCTTCTTCGTGGTCGTGCGCAAGATTTTCAAGGGCAGCGAGCGTCAGCGCAAGTTTGACGCCGACCACTCGCCCAAGATTGATAGTGGAGAATGACAATGACCAATCTGTCGTTGCCGCGCTCGCCTCGCCTGCTGCAATTATGCGCAGCGCTGATGGTGGCCGGCGTACTGGGGGGCTGCTCGCTGGCCCCCACTTATGACCGTCCGCAAGCGCCGGTGGAAGCGGCCTATCCGGCCGATGCAGCAGGCCGTGCCGAGCTGCAGGCTGTCAATCTGGGCTGGCGCCAGTTCTTCCCGGACCAGCGTCTGCAGCAACTGATCGCCGCTGCGCTGGAGAACAACCGTGACCTGCGCACGGCCGTGCTCAACATCGAGGAAGCGCGTGCGCAGTATCAGATCGCCCGCGCTGATCTGCTGCCCAACCTGAACGTCACTGGCAGCGCTGCGCGCGCGCGTACTGCGGCCAGTCAGTCGCTGACGGGGCAGCCGTTCATCAGCAACAGCTATCAGGTCGGCCTGGCGGTGCCAGCCTACGAGCTGGACTTCTTCGGCCGCGTACGCAACCTGAAGGATGCGGCGCTGGCGACTTATCTCTCCACGGAGGAGGCCCAGAAGTCGGCACAGATCAGTTTGGTGGCACAGGTGGCACAGGCGTATCTGTCCGAGCGCTCCTATGCAGAACAGCTGCAGCTGGCCAATGACACCCTGAAGTCGCGCGAGACCGATCTCGACCTGGCAAAGCGGCGCTTCGACGTGGGCGCCAGTTCTGCGCTGGACTTCCGTCTGACGCAGACGCTGGTCGAGTCGGCCCGGGTGGCCAAGGCTCAGCTGGAGCGCCAGCGTGCGCAGGCCGAGAATGCGCTGACACTGCTGGTGGGCAAGAAGGTAGGGGATCTGCCGCCTGCGCAGTTGCTGTCGGATGAGAAGATCGTCACCGATATTCCGGCGGGTCTGCCGTCGGACCTGTTGATCAATCGTCCGGACATCCGTTCGGCCGAGCAGAGTCTGCTGGCAGCCAACGCCAACATCGGCGCGGCACGCGCGGCCTTCTTCCCGCGCATTTCGCTCACTGGCAGCTTCGGCAGTGCCAGCAGCACGCTGGGAGGCTTGTTCGAGTCAGGTTCGGGCGCGTGGAGCTTTGGTCCCTCGCTGTCTCTGCCAATTTTCGACTTCGGACGCAACAGCGCCAACCTGGATCTGGCCGAAGTACGCAAGAACAAGGCCGTGGTGACTTACGAGAAAACCATCCAGACTGCCTTCCGCGAAGTGGCTGATGCGCTGGTGGCGCGTGGTTCGCTGGAGGATCAGGTCAAGGCACAGGAGGCTTTCCTGGCGGCCCAGCAGGAACGCTTGAAACTGACCGACCTGCGCTTCAAGAACGGCATTGCGTCTTCGCTGGATCAGCTGGATGCGCAGCGTGATCTGTTCTCGGCGCAGCAGGCCTTGATTCAGGCGCGGCAGTTGCGCTTGAACAATGCGATTGATCTGTACAAGGCACTGGGCGGGGGTATCCATGAGAATACGGTGACGGTGGCGACGAAGCAGTAAGTCGTTGCCATGTCCGTATCATGATGATGCAGCCATGATGGAAATGAAGAAGCCGGCTCTGCCGGCTTTTTTATTGTCTGTCGTTTGGGTGTGCTTGCCGTGCCCGGTATGTGTGCGGGGATTCGGGTGGAATCTTAGATTTTTACCTGTGCATAAATTAACAGCCCTGGTGCGCAGTCAATCCGGCTG